>CANHNT010000028.1 GCA_947461985.1 Bacteroidota bacterium
AGTATTGCCAGATGATATCATTTTATTTAACGGAGATACTACCGTGTGTATGGGAGCGTCATTTCCAATTAATGTTTCAGGGCATCCATTATTTACATATAATTGGTCGCCTCCAACGTATTTAAATAATCCATTTATTGAAGATCCAATTGCGAATCCTGATACGGTGATTAAATACACAATAACAGCTACATACCCAGGTTGTATACCAATGATAAAATCATTTAAAGTAGATGTTCAACCAATACCCAGTGTGTATGCAGGAATAGACAGACAAATGTGTAACTTTGATACGGTTCAATTACATGCTGTAGTTCAGCCATCGAGCTATCCAAATTATATTTATAATTGGGCTCCCAATGCAGATTTGAATGACCCTACAAGTAAAGATCCAATATTTAGTGGGAACAATACCGAATTTATGAATGTAATTGTAACTACCCCAATTGGTTGTTCAGATACGGATTTTGTATCAGTAACGGTAAACTCTGTAGAATTTGCAAATGTGAGTCCTTCAGAAAAAACAATTTGCCCACATGATACAGTATTTTTTACCGGAGGTGGAGGAATCACATATCGCTGGTCTCCAAATTACGGATTAAGCGATTCTACCATCATCAATCCTTATGCATTAGTTTACACTCCTACAGAATATAAATTGTATTCAACAAGTCCACAAGGCTGTATAGATACAGATATCGTAAGAATCAATGTCGGATCTAGTGCTGTACTAAATGTTGGAGATGATGTAACGCTTTATCCTGGCGAATCTGTCGAATTATCTGCCAATGGGAATTGCTCTTATTTTGAATGGATTCCAAATTATCATTTAACCGCAAATAATATCAAAAATCCAATTGCAAACCCTCCTGTTACTACACAATATATTGTTTACGGAACTACAGAAAACGGTTGTGAAATATCTGATTCAATAACAATTAGGATTTCTGAGGAATCTGTTTTAGATTTGCCTAACGCATTCAGTCCTGGAAGTGGAACAAGCATTAACGACGAATTAAAAATAATAAAAAGAGGAATTGTAAATTTAAATTATTTTAGAGTTTACAATAGATGGGGAGAATTGGTTTTTGAAACGAAAGAAATAGATAAAGGATGGAATGGGCAATTTAAAGGTAAAGCACAACCAATGGGAGTTTATGTATATATGATAGATGCAACAACTTCAACTGGAAAACGATTTTATAAACAAGGAAACATTACGTTAATTAGATAAATTTTTATAAAAAAATATGAAAATTAAAAACATATCACGAAAAGTTGCTATCGCAATGCTTGTATTTTCATCATCAATGATTGCAAATGCACAAGACATTCATTTTACACAATTTGACGCATCTCCACTAACCATAAATCCTGCATTCACAGGTTCATTTAATGGAGTTTATCGTGTCAACGCAATTTATAGAAATCAATGGGCAAGTGTGACTACTCCTTTTGTAACCTATTCTGCTTCATTTGATGCCCCGTTGAAAAAAGATTTATCCAATTCAGATAATTTAGCTGCAGGAATAAATTTGTATAACGACCGTTCAGGTGATGGTAATTTGACGAACATGTCTATCATAGGGTCTTTAGCTTACCATAAATTTTTTGGTGAAGATGATTCAAAAACATTATCTGTAGGAATGCAAGGGGGCTACTCTCAAAAATCGATCGATTTAGCTCGTTTATATTGGACAGATGAATTTAAAAATGGAGGATTTCAAACTGGTTTAACAGGAGAGCAAATTAATCCTAAAACAAAATATTTTACGGCTAATGCAGGTTTATCTTGGCAACATTTAATTGGAGAAAAGTTTTCTTATCAATTAGGTATTGCAGGTTATAATTTAAACCAACCGAATGAATCATTATTGAAAAAAGCAAATAATGAAGTAGGTTTAGGCATGAGAATAAATACACAATTAGGCGCTAAAATACTAGCTTCAGATAGGATCACAATTAAACCTGCAGTAATGTATCAAACTCAATCTTCAGCAAGTGAAATGATTGCTGGTTCTGAATTTGCATACATGTTAGGGAATACTGATTTTAAAGCAGTTGGGACAAGTGTATTTTTAGGAGGTTGGTATCGTTCAAATGATGCGTTATTAATTACTTTGGGTTTTGAAATGAAAGGCTTTAGAGTTGGCTTTGGATATGATTATAATATTTCAGATTTAAAATTAGCATCTGGAGGGAATGGAGGTTTTGACATTTCGGTTCGATACGTTAAACCCAATTTAATTGATTTATTTTCTAGAAAAGTATTCCCTTGTTCTAGATTCTAAAAAAAAAAAAGCAATAAGGTTTCTTTATTTAAGATTACCTATTATATTTACGTTTAATAATACATCTCAGAGAAATGAAGAGAAAATTTTTGATACTATCGTTGTTAACTGTTTTAATAAATTTTGGAACAGTAAGTGTTAAAGCAGGTAATAAAGAAGACCCAGCTATTAATTTGCCATTTGCAAAAAAAATGAAATTAGCAAATGGACTTTATAAAGTGGGTAGTTTTTATACTGCAGAACAATACTATGCCCAATTAAAAAAAGAACAGCCTCGCAATCCTTACATCACTTACATGATTGCTGAGTGTTTTCGAATGACTAGAGATTATCCTTCAGCAGCTGATTTTTATTTAGAAGCTTATTCTTTAGCTCCAGAAATGTATCCTGAAGCGCCTTTTAAAGAAGCTCAAATGAGGAAACAAAATGGAGATTACGTTAGAGCAATTGAGCGATTTGAATTTTTCAAAAATAATTACAAAGGCAAAAATAAAAAAATGAAAATATTCACTACACGTGAAATAGATGGCTGTACTATGGCGATCAATTCATTAAATGAGCCTGGTAGAGCATTCGTAAAAAACGCTGGCCCCAATATTAATACCGCTTACACAGAATTGTCTCCATTGCCTTTGGGCGATACTGCATTGTTATTTTCTACCATGGATCAAAACAAATTGATAGATCCAAATATGACAAAGAAGAAAGATTATGTAGCGCGTTTTATGTGGGCTCCAAAAGAATTTGATAGAACAAGAGTTAAAGATAGTTTTGAAGTTAAAATGAAATTTAATGATGGGAAATTTAATGACGGAAAATATAACGTAGGAAATGGCTCATGGAGTCCTGGAGGAAAACGATTTTATTTTACAAAATGTTTAGAAGAAGATTCCTTAAAAGTTAAATGTATCATTTATTCATCTGAATTTGGTAAAGGTGGACAGTGGACTACGCCCAAAGCATTAGATATGTATATTAATGACGCTGAATCATCTAATACTCAACCATATTGTACAATGATTGGTAAAAAAGAAGTGTTGTTTTTTGCTTCAAATCGAAAATTACAAAGTGCTGGAGGTTGGGATATTTGGTATTCTGTGTATGACTCATCAAGAGGAGGTTCATACAGAAGACCACAAAATTGTGGTAAAAAAATAAATACTTATGGAGATGAAAATACTCCGTTTTATGACAATAAAAAAGGGAAGTTATATTTCTCATCTAATGGATGGAAAAACTTAGGCGGATTTGATATATTTTCTGCTGATGGAGGACCTTCTAGATACACAAATTTACAAAATTTAGGATTCCCTATAAACTCATCTGCTGATGATTTATATTATGTTCAAGATCCTGGTGCTAAAGATAATGCTTATGTAGTTTCAAATCGTTTAGGGAGTTATTATGTAAAAAATCCTACTTGTTGTGATGATATCTATAGAGTTATAAAAGAACCTAATTTTTATGTTAAAGGAATCGTTTTAGACGAATCTACAAACCAACCAGTTTCTGAAACGGTTATAAAAATGGGGGATGAAATTACTCAAGTTTTAAAAGATACATTTTATTCTAAAAATGGAAATTTCATGTTTTATACGCCAATGGGGAAAAATTACTCTATTACAGCTGATAAATCAGGATATATTTCTGGAAGAACTACCCTAAGTACTACTGGGAAATCTGTTATGGATCCGGATGACACTACAATGGTTACAGTTTATGTTCATAAAATTACGAATGATTTTGAGTATCATGTACAAAATGTATATTATAATTTTGATAATGGTAATTTTCAACCTGATTCTTATGGTGCATTAGATTCATTGGTTCGTTTTTTAACTGATAACCCTTCAGTAAGTGTCGAAATTCGTTCTTACACTGACAGCAAAGGGGAAAATGTATACAATGATGAATTATCTGTAAAAAGAGCGCAAGCTGTTATGACATATATGCAAACTAAAGGAATTGACAGAGGAAGAATGATTGCTAGAGGAGAAGGAAATAAAAATCCAATTCGCCCTAACACGATTGCTGGCAAAGACAATCCAACAGGTCGTCAATACAACAGAAGAACAGAGTTCAGAATCATAGGAGAATTGTCAGAAAAACACATTATTTATGATCAAAACAAGCCTGAATATATTGACAAATCGGGCAATGAAAGTAGAAATAAAAATTTGAATGCAGACGAGCCAGAGAGTGACGACAATGCTCAACCAGATAGTGGTGTATTACCTGGAAGTAGAGTAGAATAAACTAAAGTAATTTTATTAATATGAAAACCTCCTATTTTAGGAGGTTTTTATGTGAATGATAAATTAATGTCTCTTTTTTAGTTAAAATAACAAACATTATCTACTATTTTTACGTCTTAGGTATAAAATACACACAAAAAATGAAAAAAAGCACAGTCATAGTAATATTAATTCTAATTTCACTTGTTTCATTTTCACAAAATAATGCAATATCAAAAAATGTGAAGAAACAAATCGAAATACTTAAAAAAGCAGATTTAAATCTTACAGAATTGCAATTGTCAAGAATTACAATGATATTGTCAAATGAAGATGCCATTTTACAGAAAAATATAAAGTCATTTGAAGGGAATAAGTCTATTTTAGAAGCAACAATTGTAGAAATTAAAACAAATAGAATTAATAATATTAAAGGAACAATGACTCCCCAGCAAATTGAAAAGTTTGATGCTATTAAATTAGCAGAAAAGTTAAATTAGAATATTTTATAGTACAGTATCTCTTTGCTTTTAAATAGTAGTTTAGATACTTAAATTGAAAAATATTCGTTATAATATAAAAATAATAATACATGAGACAATTAAAGATAGCAACCCAGATAACCAACAGAGATAGTCAAGCAGTAGAGAAATATTTACAAGATATTAGCAGAATTCCCATGATTAATGCTGAAGAAGAAACTGTTTTAGCACAAAAAATAAGAATAGGAGATAATGTAGCGTTAGATAAATTAGTAAAATCAAACTTACGTTTTGTGGTTTCTGTAGCTAAACAATATCAGCATCAAGGGTTGACATTAAGTGATCTAATTAACGAAGGAAATCTCGGGTTAATTAAAGCTGCACAACGTTTTGATGAAACAAAGGGTTTTAAATTCATTTCGTATGCAGTTTGGTGGATCAGACAATCAATTTTGCAAGCATTGGCAGAGCAAGGTAGATTGGTTCGTTTACCACAAAATAAAATAGGTACTTATAATAAAGCGAACAAAGCGATGATGGCTTTTGAGCAAGAAAATGAACGAGAACCTTCTGTAGAAGAATTAGCTGGGATATTAGAAATGAGTGAAACCGAAATTGCAAATATTTTCGTAACAAATTCTCGTCATACTTCTTTGGATGCTCCTGTTCATGAAGCAGAAGATGTCAATATGGGGGATTTATTAGCAGGTGCGAATGATACAGATGATGGTGTATTACAAGATAGCTTACGAGAAGAAATTCGTAGAATATTAAAATCATTAAGTCCAAGAGAATCCGAAATTGTAAGTGCTTATTTTGGTTTAGACGGAAACGACGGTACGACTATTGAACAAATAGGAGAAAAATATGATTTAACAAAAGAGCGTATTCGACAAATTAAAGAACGTGCAATTAAACGTTTGCAAAAAGCAAGATATAGTAAATCATTGCGTTCATATTTAGGATAAATTGAAATCGATATTAATGTATTCATATTAAATTAAAATGACTGTCAGCAATGACAGTCATTTTTTATGGATTGATATTTTTTTAAATTTCCCTAAGACTATAAAGCATAAGTATCTGCTTCGGTTTCCGTTGATTTTATCGGATCATTATTGATTTACAATTAGTTTTTGTGTTGTTGTTCCTTGCTTAGTAGTGACATTAATTGTGTAAATCCCATTGTGGTAGAGGTGAAGGTTCACATTTTTTTGTGTTGTATGAGTTTTAAAAACCGCTTGCCCTAAAATATCAGTGACGGTAATCGTTGCACTATCAGATGAAAGTGAAATAGTAAACTGACCGTTTGTTGGGTTTGGAAAGACCGAAATGGCTGTTTCCAAATCAAAATTTGAAATAGAAGTTGTATTGCCAAATATGCTTTGATAATTGTTGGCATACTCATAAATACTACCGCAAGAACTGACTGCATCCCAATTAATAGACCATGTCATCATGCCTCTTAAGGAAGGGTAGCCACTTGAATTTGATAATACATATGCACCAGGTTGAGAGCCGGTTCCTCTTAAATAATTTATTGCTGTTATTACGGTTGATGGATTTACATAACCACCACCTGCAGCACTTGTACAAGCTGGTAGTCCTACTGCTACCTTGCTGGCTGGCAATCCGGCAAATGTACCACCTGTTGTATTAAATCCTTTAATTACAGCTTCTGTCATTGCAATAATAAAATCAGCTGTCCCTTGGGTATAAATATTTCCATCAATACCATACATTGAACCGCTATTGTAAAGTTGAACTTGCAACAAATCAATTGAATCTCTTAATCCATTAATAATTGGCAAGTATCCTCCCCAAATATTGCCGAAAGCCGATTGACCACCTTGTACATAAGCCGTTTCGGGTGCCATGGTAAGCAAAAGTTTTTGTGAATGTGAGGTTCGATAGTTTGCCATAATTTGTTTAATCGCATCAATTAAATTGACTTGAGCTATGCCACTTGGTGAAGCTATTGTACCGCCACTTATCAAAATGGAGTTTCCATTTTCGATATCAATATCAATTCCATCAAATCCATAAGTATTAATTATGGCAGTCATTGAACTCACAAACGCATTTTTATTTAATGTTGTTGTCAAGTCAATACTTGTAGTGGCGCCTCCAATACTGATTAGTATTTTTTTTCCTTGAGTTTGTAATGCTTGAATTTTATTTATCAAAACATTTTGTGAAACAACATTAGGAGTGAATAACATGGTCATGTCCGAAGGAGAAGTTGGGATAGCGAATGCAATTTCAATAACGTTATAACGATTGTCAATGGCATCTAATTGAATATAAGGAGCATTCACATCATTCCAGTTATGCCAGTAGCCAATTAAAGCAGGATTTGGAATTTGCGTCTTCGCAATATTTGTTATCAATATGAATGTAAGTAAAGTGAAGGTAATTTTTCTTATCATGTTCTTTTTGAGCAATGTTCCCATTTAGTTAATTGTTTTTAATATGTGCTTACTCTATTTGGTTTTCAGCTTCCCCTTTTGTGCAAATATTGGATGTAGAGAAATGGATATTTCAATACAAACCTTAACGAAAAAAGGACACCCAAGTTATCAAAATTCGTTGTATTTAAAATTGTATTTTTAAGGCTATTTTAATAGCATTTTTTATCATCTCAAATTAGCAAAGCAATGGATTTGTTACCTAGCTTTGTGGTTGCCCGAAGTATTGTTTTTATAGGCTAAATTTGGCTTATACATGATAAAAAATGAATAGGTAATATTTAAACCTATTTCCATTGTTCATCAAATAGTTTTTTGATTGTATCGTAATCTTTTTCTAAAAAATATAAAACGATTTCATTTGATTTTGTGCTAGCCTTGTCAACCTCTTCTTTGACATGATAATTTTGCTTACAGACTT
Organism: Bacteroidota bacterium; assembly: GCA_947461985.1. Taxonomy (GTDB): domain Bacteria; phylum Bacteroidota; class Bacteroidia; order Chitinophagales; family Chitinophagaceae; genus OLB11. The sequence goes on from CANHNT010000028.1 coordinate 7,897, forward strand.
CTTTCAGTTTTATATGAAATTCGATTAATTTATCATTTCCTCTAGCTTCCCCTCCATAATATGTTAAACTTTTCCAGTTAATATTGGTATAATCACTTAACCAATCAGAACTATATTTTCCCATTCCACTTGTTTCAACCGATACTAGACCATAATTAAATGTTTGCTTTCCTATTTTATCATAATTTCCTGAAAGATCCATTACTTTTTGACCCTTTGCCTTATTCAATATCTTCTCAACCTGATTAAAAATAGGCGCATTGGCGGTTTGTGCGTTTGTATAAAATGCACTTGCTACGATTACTAATAATAAAACTAAATTTTTCATTTTTTTAATATTTTTGTTAAATCCCTACTCATATGGCTTTTTGGAATACGCCCCGTTTTTTGAGTGGTTGCTGGTCTCCACTTTTTTTATTTTTTTTATGTTGTTCGTTCAGCACGTAGGCTTTGGCATACCATCTTTGCTTGTTAATTTATTTATAGGGGTAATTTTCTCCTAAATTTAATTCATTTTACATGGTGTTTTTGAATAACGAGTCTATAATATATTGTTATTCAAGTTCAAATATATTGTTTATTTCTTTATAAATTAATAAATCGACTTTTTTTCTGATGTTCTGCTAACATAATATTTGAGCATGCCCATTTTTTTTAATCGGGTTATGGTATTCATTTTTTCCTTTCTACATTGTTTTAGCTCAGCCCTTTAGTTTTTGCATATCATGTTTGATGATTTAAATTTTCTTACAACGTTTTTACAGTATAGACTTTTTATCATTTAATAGGGCCTGTACAACAAAAAAGGGATTCAATTAAAAATAGGCGGTAGTTTTTGAATTTAAACGTATGTAAATAAAAATAATATTAACTTTTTTGTTAAAAATGATTAATTTTCTTGCAACAAAGTATAAATAAAGCAATATTTGCATAAATAATTTAAAAATATGAGCAATTTACGTTTCAATGCACTAAAATCTTTGAATGAAGGTGCAACAGACATTCGCAGTTATGGCAATAATAAAATAACTGCTTTGTTCGCAAGCAATGTATTTACTGGTAAAGTGCAACGTGAGTATTTAAGTGATGAAGCGTACAAAAGCTTAATGAATTCGGTAAAATCGGGTAGTAAAATAGATCGTAAAATGGCAGACCAAATTTCATCTGGTATGAAAGCTTGGGCAATGGACAGAGGGGTAACACACTACACACACTGGTTTCAACCATTAACAGGCGCTACTGCCGAAAAACACGATTCTTTTTTTACTATAAAAAGCGACGGTTCGGCATTGGAATTATTTGATGGTGATGCGTTGACACAACAAGAGCCTGATGCATCTTCGTTTCCTAATGGAGGTATTCGGGCAACGTTTGAAGCTCGTGGTTACACTGCTTGGGATCCAACATCGCCTGCATTTATCATTGAGCAAGCGTTCGGAAAAACATTGTGCATTCCTACCATTTTTATATCCTACAGTGGTGAATCATTAGATACGAAAACACCATTATTAAAAGCGGTTGATTTATTAAGCAAATCGGCGTTGGATGTTTGTCATTATTTCGATAAAAATATTACCAAAGTGGCTGCTACATTAGGTTGGGAGCAAGAGTATTTCGTAATTGATGAAGCCATGGCAAATGCTCGTCCCGATTTATTAGCCACAGGCAGAACATTATATGGTCACACCCCTGCAAAAGGTCAACAATTAGACGACCATTATTTTGGAGCCATTCCTGAAAGAGTGTTTGCTTATATGCAAGATTTTGAGCAAGAGGCTTACAAATTAGGAATTCCTTTAAAAACTCGTCACAATGAGGTAGCCCCTTCGCAGTTTGAGTGTGCACCTATTTTTGAAGAAGTAAATATTGCAGTTGACCACAACTCATTATTGATGGATGTTATGCAACGAGTGGCTAAGCGTCATAAATTAAAAGTCTTGATGCACGAAAAACCATTTGCTGGCGTAAACGGAAGTGGAAAACACAACAACTGGAGTTTGGCTACAGACACAGGCATCAATTTGTTGGCACCTGGAAAAACTCCTCGTACGAATTTAATGTTTTTAACCTTTTTCGTAAATGTATTAAAAGCCGTTCATACGCATGCCGATTTATTAAGAGGTTCCATTGCATCATCTACAAACGACCATCGTTTAGGTGCCAATGAAGCGCCGCCAGCCATTATTTCGGTATTTGTAGGTAAATATTTAACGCAAGTATTAAACGAAGTAGAAGAGCGTGTTACGGGTAAATTCTCTGAGCAAGATGAAGAAATATTAAAGAAAGATATTCATAGAAATATTCCTGAATTAATTATGGACAATACCGATAGAAACCGAACCAGTCCGTTTGCATTCACCGGTAATAAATTTGAGTTTAGAGCGGTTGGTTCTACAGCTAATTGTGCTTGGCCAATGACTATTTTGAATACCATTATGGCCGATACCTTAGTGAATTTCAAAAAAGAAGTAGATGCCTTGATTGAAAAAGGAGAGAAGAAAGAAATTGCTTTGTTACACATCATTCGTAAATACATTACAGAAAGTAAAAATATTTGTTTTGAAGGCGATAACTACAGCGAAGCATGGGCTCAAGAAGCAGCAAAACGAGGCTTAAACAATTTTAAAGATACGCCAAGAGCATTGGACGTATTTGGAACCAATGCAGCAAAAAAGTTATTTGAAGGCCATAAAATATTTACCCATGTTGAAATGGAGGCTCGTCATGAAATTATGTTAGAAGAGTATGTGAAAAAAGTACAAATTGAAGCAAGAATGATGGGTTATTTAGCCAGCAATTCTATTTTGCCAGCAGCAATCAGCTATCAAAAAACAATGGTAGAAAACGTAAAAGGTTTGCACGACATTGGCTTAAAAGGCGAAGCTTGTCGCTCACAAGTAGAAATTATAGAAGCGATTTCAAAACACATTAATGCCATTAGCGACAACGTAGAAGCGATGATAGGTGCTCGTAAAAAAGCCAATGAAATCGAAAGTATGCACGAAAAAGCAGTGGCTTATTGCGACAGCGTAAAACCATTTTTCGATACCATTCGTTACCATGCCGACAAATTAGAATTAATCGTAGACGACCGTTTATGGACATTACCTAAATATCGGGAAATGTTATTTTTGAGATAGTTGTCAGATTTTTGATATTAAAAGACCTATAAAGGAGTGAAATTTTTATAGGTCTTTTTCTTAAATGTTTAAAAGGCTTTAACGACTTTAGATTCCTTAAATGGTCTATTTATAAAACATTATCAATGATTTATAGTTCTATATTAGTCTAAAACTATATTTTAAATCAAAAAATAGGTTTATTCCAGAAAAATTACTTACTTTTGCACCCCTGTAAAAAAGGGAGTTTGTATGAAACACAATCGGGAATTTGAAATTGCATTTGTTGGTCTCAAGCCTGGTGAACATAATTACGACTTCACTGTTACAGACTCTTTCTTTGAAACGTTTGAAAAACCAGAATTTTGGAATGCAAACATTGATGTTAAAATAGTTTTAGATAAAAAAGCCAACGCTTTATTTCTAAAATTTTATATCAATGGTAAAGCAACTGTTTCGTGTGATCGATGCGCTGAAGATTTAGACTTAACCCTTTGGGATGAATTTGAATTATTAGTAAACATTATCGACGATGAGTTGGTTGCCCAAAAGAACGAAAATGATGCTGAAGTAGTATACATTGGACGCTCTGAAAGCATTTTAGATATTTCAATCTGGATTTTTGAATTTATTACGTTGTGTTTACCCATACAACGAGTTCATGGAGAAGATGAAAACGGGAAAAGCTACTGTAACCCAAAAGTTATAGACTTTTTAGAAAATCAAAACAAAAACGCAACAAATCCTATTTGGGATAAGTTGAAAAACAATAATTAATAACAACAAACTTTTTAAATTAAAGCAAAATGCCTAATCCTAAAAGAAGACACTCACAACAAAGAAGTGCAAAACGTCGTACGCACTACAAGGCAACGATTGATACGTTAAGCACA
>CANHNT010000029.1 GCA_947461985.1 Bacteroidota bacterium
AGTATAGCCATTATTAATGATATAAATTTTGATTTTAAATGATTCTCATCAACTACAAATAATTATTCTGATTATAATATTGTAACATTAAAACAAATTATAATGGCACTATATAATACCAATTTTGCATGCGCAACAGAAATTGCAGCACACAAGGAAGCAAAAAAACAAGTAATCGAATTACGTAAGGAATTGAAAGACTATACTGGTAGCAGTTTGCCAGCACAATCTATACCCTCTAATAATCCATTAGAAGGCACTTTTGAATCAGCAAGGGAGTTAGCAGAATTAAGAGAACGATTGCAACAAGCATTGGAATTACAAGCCTCTACTCGAATAGCTCTTAAACAATGTGAAGAAAAAACGAAGGAGTGGAATAAACAAGCGGCTGAAAAAGAAAAAAAAGAAAAAGCCAATAAACCGAATAAGCAAAAGGATGAGTCTAAAAAACCATCTACCCAAAAAACTGAAGGCAAAAAAGATAAAGATGAACAATATGTATCCCAAAGATGCTTGAAACCCCGTCTGAGTAAATCGCACTTGGGAGAATTGTGTCAATGTCGATTAGGGAAAGATGGAGTGTGCCAATACCATGGATAAGGATTCGGTATCATTTTCGTTTACAGCTATTTTGGCGCAGCAACGTCACAAAAATTTTCGAGAAATAAAAAATGAAAACTAAAAACAACAGAAAAATGGAATGGATTTATGTAATTGTTGGACTAATTGTAGTACTTCTCATTAGTGGACTATTTTCAAGCTGCACAGTAGTTAAAACCAATTACTCAACTGATGCAAAAAAGGAAGCAACGGTTTATTACTATTTACCTGAAAGTATGATTAAAATAAAAGCTACTGCAAAAGTAGCTATAGTGTACAATGCAGACAGTTCGCTTACGGGATCAAGTAATATAATTGAAGAGAGTTTTGTAATCACATCCGAAATGATTGCAGACACAAAAGATTTACTGTCGTTAAATTATAATCCAAATGCTTTAATGGCAGATGAAATAAAATATGCCGTAAATGCAAAAGGACTTTTAGAGACGGTAAATATTTCTACAGATGATAGAACAGCAGAAATTATTTCGAAACTTGCCGAAGCACCTAAAATAATTCTTGGAGGTTCTACAGGAGCAAATAAAGCACCCAATACCATTGTAAAAATAAAAGAATCCACTGCTAATTTTGCAATTAAAGCTTCTGCTATTTCTAATATTGCTCAAGTAATAAAATGGAATATTGTTATAGTAAATGAATTAGGCGTTGATGAACAACCTAAAGCAGTTCCTGCAGACTTTACAATAATTTCGACAGATGCGTCAACAAAAAACCAATCGCTATCGACACTTATTAATGGCAGTAACTCCACAAGCAATGAAATTGAAGGGATTCTTACGAGACCTTTAAAAAATTGTTCCCTCAAAATTGAATCTGCTGTAATTGGTGTTGGTTTGAATACAACATTACCAACAAATGTGGTTGTGGCAGATGTTACAAAACTCATTGTCATTCCAGTAAAAAGAACTGCATTCGTAAAAAGAGTAAATAAAATTGGAATTCAAGATGGAGTTATTCTTTCAAATGAGATTAACAAACCTTCATCAGTGGAAGGTTTTGTATCCATTCCTGTAAATATTGCCAAAGCAATTGTTTCAATACCTGGTCAGCTTATTCAATTTAGATTCGATAATACTAAACGAGCAGACGAATTTGAAAAAGCGAAACTCAATTATGAAAAATCATTGCTGGAAAGTCAAAAATTTGCATTGACAAAAGAACAAGAAATTGAAAAAATAAAATCAGAAATTGAAAAAAATAATTTGTCAAAAAGCATCGAGCAACAAAAAATTACGATGGAATTGCAAACTAGTTTATTAGAAGCTGAAAGAAAGCAACTAGAATCTCAAAAGGCATTAGATGAAATAAAAAAACAACTAGAAGAGTTAAAACAAAAAAAATAATATGGCTCTAGGACTATCCTTACATATCGGTTTAAATTCAATAGACAGTAGCAAGTATGTTGGAAATTATATGCCACTGCGAAATGCAGAAAATGATACTTATTTTTATTATGATTTAGCTATAAAAAAAAATTACATAGCTAAACAGCTTGTAGGCAAAGAGGCTACAAGTATTAATTTACTCGATAATCTTAGAGATTATGCAACCCGTTTACAATCGGGAGATAGTTGTTTTATATCGTATTCTGGACACGGAACAAGAGTTAAAGATATAAATGGCGATGAAGCTGACGGATTTGATGAGGCTTTGGTTTTATACGACAGGCTATTTATTGATGATGAATTTCAATTATGCTGGACAAAATTCAAACAAGGTGTAAAAATTTTATTTATAAATGACAGTTGTTATAATGGAACTGTATCAAGATTTTTTGAAATAAATAAAAGAACGACTGAATTAATTTGGCCAAACCATTTATTACGAGGAATTGATAGCAGTGAATCAAACAAAGATTATGAAAATAATATTTCATTCTATAAAAGTATTAAACTAGGGAGTACAAATGAAAAGGCTTCTTGTTCAATCATTCACATTGGCGGTTGTCAAGACAATCAATTAGCGGATGATGGATCGAGTACTGATAAAAACGGCAAATTCACTTCTACCATGCAAGAAACTATTTTTACAAATAACTTCCTAGGCTCCTATAGAAAATTTTTTGAAACCATAAAACTTAAAATGCCACCTTGGCAAACACCCAATTGGGACAGCGAAGCAGGACAAAAGGATGATGAATTTGAAAATTCAGTTTTTTTACAACTTTAATAGAAATTACATGCAGTATATGGTCGCTATTTTTTAGTCATTCTTTAAAAAATAAATGAACCGAGGTAATAAATTTTAAAAATAAGCTATAAATCAGATGTCATAATTTTACGACGAAGAATGAAATAGTAAATCGTTATCCAAATACAAGTGGCTATGATGTAGAAATAATTTTCTAAATCGGGCTTTCCTGCTCCTACCATATTTGCCATAGATTTTAGTGCGTTAAAAGGTAATAATTCATCGCTACTTTGTAATGGAAAAAAATTACCAGCTTGTGTATTTAGTTTCAGATTAATGATTTTACCTAAAATACTTTCCATTAAAAAATAGGCTAATAACAATATAACTGCTAACCCTGAACGTCTTATATAAAATGCTAATAATGCAGAAAATGATAAATAATTTAACGTAAATAAAAATACATACAGTACAGATTCTATTCCTTCTAAAGGATTACCTCCGCCATTTATCAACCCGAATATTAATCCTATAAGTATAAATAATAATGTAGTAGATAATGAAATTGCAAGTATTAAAAACATTTTTGCATGTAAAAAATCAAATCGTGATTGACCGTCGATTATATTTTGTCTGTGTGTTTTAAATGTAAATTCGTTTGTGATAGAAATGATAATGAAGACACATAAAAAAATAACAAACCAACTATATAGATGTCCTAAATTTGCCCATATACTTGGAAAAGCAAAAGAACTTTTTAGGAAATCCCCCATTTGCATCACTCCAGAACTGAGTCCATAAGTCCATATAAATAATAATCCTGTGAACAATCCTACCAACACCCAAAAGGTAGTATATTTTCTAATTTTAAGCCATTCTATTTTTAGTAAATTCATTTGATTAATGATTAATTTTTTAATGATAAATTTTTAATTGATTGTAAGATTTATAAATTCATAATTGAAATTTATTTAGTTATTTCCATGAACTTTGTTTCTAAACTTTTTTTGCGTTTAACAATATGGTTTAGGGTAATGCCATTGTTCATGCAGTCTTTATTGAGCTGCTCAATGCTTGCATGGTCTGCTAATAATATATGCAGTACTTTGTCGTTACTTTGAATTTTGCAGTAAGGCAAATTGGATACCAATGTTTTTAAAGCAGTTGCATTTTCGGCACCAACTTCTATAAGGTCTTGATCGTTTAATACTTCCGACACATGCCCGGTAGTAATAAGTGTTCCCAGTTTAAGAATAGCCACATGATCGCATACTTTTTCTACTTCATCTAATAAATGACTTGCCATAATGATTGTCATTCCTTCTTTACTTAGTTGTAAAATCAATTCTCTAATTTCTGATATACCAACAGGATCCAATCCATTTGTAGGTTCATCTAAAACCAATATGTCGGGTTTACCTAACAAAGCAGCAGCAATTGCTAGTCTTTGTTTCATGCCCAGCGAAAACGATTTAAAAGGAGAATTTCTTCGTTCATATAAATTGACAATTTTCAACACACTATCAATATCGTCTTCTCCCCTTCCTTTTATTTTTGCTGAAATTACGAGGTTATCTTTTGCCGACATATAATGGTAAAAATTCGGAGTTTCTAATAATGAACCAATGTTTTTACGAGCTTCGGTAGCATTATTATAATTTAACCAATGGTAGCTTCCTCCGTTTGATTGAAGAACATCAAGCAGTATGCCTAACAACGTAGTTTTACCACTTCCATTTGGCCCTAACACACCAAACACACTCCCCTTAGGCACACTAAACGAAACCCCTTTAAGTGCTTGAATGTTTCCATAGTTTTTACGAATATCATTTATTTCTAAAACGTTTTTCATAATTTGAATTTATGTGGTAAATGTAAAATTTTATTTCAACAAAAGATCAGGAAAGTGGAGAACGGAAAAAATAAATGAGGAATGGCTAATATAAATAATACCCAATTATTTGTTTGATGTTGAAAACAGTATCTACTTTTTCGACATCAATGCTTTCAATGAAAATTTTATTGATTCCATTGTAAAGTATGATGCTGTCTTTCGTAATGGTAATAGGATTTTCAGTAAAGATAGTTGGTAATAAAATTGAATGAATAATCGAATCCATTGAGATAAATGCTGGATTTGAAGCATGATTTATTTGCAATGAATTTCTTTTAAGTTTGATACTGACGTTGCTTACCATATCATCATTTTCATCTTCTTGATTCAACTGAAACTGCTGAATAAAATGATATCCTTGAATATTAATTGGATGGCTCGAAAACGTTTTATTTGCATTGATAAATATCGAAAATCGTTCATTATTATCTTTAATATCTTTCAAACCAAACACTGGATAGAGTTTATACAATTGGTTACTATCCATTGCCAATTTCAAATTATTTAATTCGTTTTCAGGAATCCATTTACGCACCTTTTCTAATTCATCTCGTTTATACAAAAATTGTAATATTGATTGAATACTTTTAGCATCATTCTCACTTAATTTTATTTTAGTTTTATCATGTAAAATTTCATTGTGTGAAAGAATATGATTGCGTTTTAAATTTTTTTCTAATCGTAAAACCTGATTTTGAATACTTAATTGAAACATGCCCCAAGGTCCAATGGCACTTAAAAACAAAATCACAATTAAACTCGTTGGAATAATGATAATATTATCTCGTTTTGAAACAATGATGTATAAAGAAATAACTAAAATCCAAATACCTAAAATGAAGAGTAAATATCTATCTTCGGTAATTCCATAAGGCTTTATTCGAAGAATTATAGCTATAAAATAAAGCGAAAGCAGGGGTAATAAAATAAAATAAAAATAACGAGCAAACTTAAAAATGATTGGCTTACTTCGATCGTTTCTAATTGGATAAATTAAGAGATATGCTAAAATTCCAATGAAAGAAAAAATTAAAATAGGCACACATACCCAGCCATCTGGAATTTTTTGTAAGAAAACAATTTTAAACAAATAGAAGTAAAGTATAATCAAATAAATTCCAATCATTGGAATCATAATATATTGAACAAAGATGCGCAACGCATTTTTATATTCAATTGTATTGGAAAATACAGCAAAATTATTTGGGATACCCATTAAGAAAAAAAGCGTATTGAAAATGAGTGCTACAAAAAAAATGATATCCGTATAATACTTCCCACTAATATCTAACCCAAATAAATTTTCGATAGCCCACAAAGCACTTACTAAGCCAATGATTAACGTCAATGAAAAAATAACTGATGTAAAAAAACGAATAAATAGAAATTGATTGAACTGCCAAAAACGACTTAAATCTTTTTCTTTCACATAAGCCGAAACTGAAACCATTAAATGAAATATGACTACAAAAATTAAATATCGAGAAAGGAAAATTTGTTCATTGTCGAACATAGCTGGCGTAATGGTGTAATAATGCAACCCCAATACACAAAAAATCAAAAGTAAAAAACCCATACGGGTTGATTTTGAAATGCTATTTTTTTCGGCATAAATATCAAATGCAATAAATGATGATAGGGCTGTGATGCAAGATAAAATCACTTTTACTAGCACGAAATTTTTAGCAAAAAAACTATCAGACTTAATAAAATGATTTTCGAAAACAAATAAACCAAACGCAATTAAACTTGTTAGAATAGGAATTGGGAACCGCAAAATGGTTAAATAAAAATCGGCACCTATTTTTTTTATTGGAATCAAAATATATTTATTAAATATCGCTAAAATTACTTTTTCTTTTGATATAATAAATGATTAATTTTGAGCTATAGATTACATAAAATGAATAAATACGCTTTTATAATTCCGATTGTTTTATTTGCTGCTTGTAAAATTGACCCTGTGATTGATTTAAACGATGGACACAATCACACGCACTACAATTTAAACATTCCAGCAGGTTTGCCGGCAATGACCATTCCATCTGAAAACCCATTGACGGTAGAAGGTGTAGCCTTAGGACGAAAATTATTTTATGACAATATTTTATCGGCCAATAACACACAAAACTGTGGGTCTTGTCATCAGTTAAGAAATTACACGGTAGATAGCAATTTGGCCTACAGCACAGGAATTGATGGCATTCAAGGAACACGGAATGCAATGCCACTCTTTAATATTGGCTACGCAAAAAACTTTTTTTGGGATGGAGGTGCTGCTAGTTTAGAATCGCAAGTAATTGGCCCAATAACTAATCCTATTGAAATGCATGAAACGATGGCCAATGTGGTTGACAAATTGCAAAAGCACCCAGAATATCCTACCCTCTTTAAAAAAGCTTTTGGCACGGATGTCGTTTCATCAAAATATATCATGTATGCCGTTGCACAATTTGAGCGTACAATCATTTCAGCCAATTCTAAATTTGATAAATGGAAAAAAGGTGAAGCCACACTCACCGCTGAAGAAGAAAGAGGCCGTTTGGTTTATTTAGATGCGAATAAAGGCGATTGTACTCACTGCCATTCTTATGGCAGTACGTTTACAGACTTTGATTTCAGAAACACAGGATTGGATAGCATTCCAGAAGATAGAGGACGATATTTAATTACTCTAAACACAGCTGATGATGGAAAATTTAAAACCCCATCACTTCGAAATGTTGCGAAGACTGGACCTTATATGCATGATGGTCGATTTGAAAATTTATTGCAATGCGTAGAGCATTACAATAAGAATTTTCATTATACGAATAATTTAGCCGGTGAATTAAAAACTGCTGTAAAAGGAAGAATGTCGGAACAAGATGTGCAAGATTTAGTTGCGTTTTTAAATACATTAACGGACGAAGAATTTATTAAAAATACCGCATTTGATAAACCCAAATGAAAAAATTAATTTTTATACTTTTTATTGCTTTTACCTATACGTCAACAGCATTTTCACAAATATCAATTGGAGAAGTTGCACCTGATATAAAATTGCCAGACTCTTTGGGCAAATGGAAACCAATGAGTGAAATAAAATCAAAATTAATTTTATTGGATTTTTGGGCTGCTTGGTGCTACCCTTGCATTCTTTCAATGCCTGATTTAAAAAAAGTAAACGAAAAATGGCACAATAAAGGCTTAACCGTTTATACCGTCTCTTTAGATAAAAATTATTATGAATGGGTAAATAAATGTAGAAAATTTGAGTTGCCATTCATATTAGTAAACGATCCATATGGTTTTGAAGGAAAAGCTTGTAAAGATTACAAAATCACATCTATACCCAACAAAATTTTAATTAAAGATGGAAAAGCAATAGGTGCCAACATGAGTTTATATGATTTGGATAAATTGATAGAAAAAGAATTAAATAAATGAGGATAATCAGTAGTTTTGCTGTTGATTTGCTGATGAGCCTTTATTATTAAGACTAATAAATAAAGATTAAAAAGAATTTACAATTAAAAATTAAAAAACTAAATACGTGTCATTTAAAATATATACAAAAACAGGTGATAAAGGCACCACAGGATTAATTGGAGGTACGCGAATTTCAAAAGCGGCTATTCGTATTGAAGCATATGGAACAGTTGATGAGTTGAACTCTTGGGTAGGCACAATTAATTCGCATTTTCAATTTGAAGGAGTAAATTCATTACTGAAAAATATTCAAGATAATTTATTCACCATTGGTTCGGCTTTGGCTTGTGATCCTGAAAAAGACACTAAAATGTATATCCCGAATTTTGAAATGGATTCAATTGCAGATTTGGAAAAAGCCATGGATAAAATGAATGAAGAATTACCTGATTTGAAAAATTTCATTTTACCTGGAGGAGATAAAACAGCTTCGTTTTGCCACATTGCACGGTGTGTTTGTAGAAGAGCTGAACGAATTTGTGTTGCTATGCAAGATGAAGGGCAACTCCTTGAAGATTATGTAATTATTTATTTAAACCGATTATCAGATTATTTATTTGTACTCTCTCGTTTTATTTTGTTGAAAAATAATGGAATAGAAACAATTTGGGAAGGTAAATAAATCCCATTTTGTAAAAAAAGTTGGCAGAAATTATTTTTTACTTTTGTCGTCCACTTAACATGGGAACAAAACTACAATTTTCAAATTCTTCAATCGTTAATGTACCATCCAGTTCTTTTTTAATTCGAGTCATAATTTGTTGATTTGGATTTTCATCATCGCCTAAAGGCAGTACAAACAGTCCACCTGGGTTCAATTGTTCTACTAATTTTTCTGGAATAAAAGGAGCAGCAGCAGTAATTATAATTTTATCAAAAGGAGCATATTGAGGTAAGCCTAAATAACCATCTCCGTAAAAAAATCTGATATCTCTATATTTAGATAGAAAAGGATATGACTTTTTATTCTTGTCAAATAAGTTTTTTTGTCGCTCAATGGTAAAAACTTTTGCGCCTAGCTCCGCTAAAACAGTTGCTTGATACACACTGCCAGTGCCTATTTCGAGTACTTTTTCAAACCGATTTATTTGCAACAATTGGGTTTGATAAGCAACAGTATACGGTTGCGAAATTGTTTGTCCTTCCCCAATAGGAAACGCTCTATCTTCATAAGCAATTTTATCAAAAGCTAAATCTAAAAAATAGTGCCGAGGAATATTATTCATCGCTTTTAAAACCAATTCATCTGTTATGCCTTTTACTTTTAATGAATCTATTAGTTGTTGTCTTAACCCTTTATGCCTGTAACTGTCTGTCACTTCTACTGTATTCATTCTTATTTACTCCTCTTTTTTATTTTCAATTACCCTGTAAAATTTAATCATATTGGTATCGGTACTCAACGAATTTCTGACAGATAATGTATCATTCCCTACAAATTTATATTTTAAATAATATGACTTATCTGATTTATCGGTGTACATATTTAATTCATTCTTTTTTTCGTCGATAGTATATCGATAAGCATGAACAAGTATTAAAAAGTCTTTGCCAGAATCATAAGTACCATTTTCAAAATATTCAAACCAATCCGAATCATTTTGCCATTTTCCTACAATCGTTTTTTTATCTGGTTTTGTGCATGCTAAAAATAAAATAGGCAAGGCAAAAAACAACAATAAAAAGGGGAAATAATAATTTGCTACTGTTTTATTATACATTCATTAAAATTTGAAATTCAACACTTCATTATTCTGCCATCATTTCCAATATAATTTCAGAAATAGTTTCTGCATTGGGTTTAGAAAAATAATCTCCATCTGTTCCATAAGCTGGTCTGTGGGCTTGAGCCGACATAGTTCTTGGTGCTACATCTAACCATTTATAACCACCTTGAATTTCCATAACTTGTTGAAACATATAAGCAGAGGCGCCACCAGGTACATCTTCATCAATAAAAATAATGCGATTCGTTTTCTTTAACGATTCAATTATTGTGTGATTGATATCGAAAGGTAAAAGCGTTTGAACATCTACTAACTCACAAGAAATTCCTGCTGGTTCTAAATATTCTTTCATAGACTCTTGAATAACCCGTAAGGTAGAACCATAAGAAACAATGGTAATATCATCTCCAGAATTTATTACTTCAGGAACTCCCAAAGGAACTGTAAATTCAGTTAAATTAGATGGCATTTTTTCTTTTAAACGATACCCATTTAAACACTCAACAACCACAGCTGGCTCATCGGCTTTTAATAATGTTGAATACATACCTGCAGCTTGCACCATGTTTCGAGGTACGCAAATATTAATTCCACGAAGTGCATTAATAATCATTCCCATAGGTGAACCACTGTGCCAAACACCTTCTAAACGGTGTCCACGAGTTCGAACAATTAAAGGACATTTTTGACCACCTTTAGTTCTCCATTGCATAGTAGCTACATCATCACTCAAAGGTTGAAGACCATATAATAAATAATCTAAATATTGAATTTCAGCAATTGGACGCAAACCCCTCATTGCCATGCCTATACCTTGTCCCATAATGGTAGCTTCTCTAATACCTGCATCAAAAACTCTCCAACTGCCATGTTTTTCTTGCAAGCCAGCAAACCCTTGATTTACGTCACCAATATTTCCAACATCTTCTCCAAAAGCAAAAACTTTAGGATTGGTTGATAATACATGATCAAAATATTTATTTAAAATTTCAAATCCATTCAAATAAATTTCTTCATTAAAAATAGGTTTAATTTCTTGAACGTTTAAAACTTGTTTTTCAGAAATTGAGTGCAGCGTAGAATTGTATTTCTCTTGCGCATCCATTTTCAATCCTTTGTAAAAGCTACGTAAATTATCAGAAGCAATTGAACTTCCAGCAATGCGCAATACTTTATCAATCGTTTTCATTACATCTTTACGCAATGGCTCCCGAATTGCATTTAATTCTTTTACTAAAGCAGCAATTTTTTCAGCATGTTCATTTCCTTCAAAAACAATATTGTTGCATAATTGAGTAGTATCTGCTATTTGCTTTTTTATAGGAATAATAAATTTCTCCCATGCATTTTTCTTAGCCGTTTGAACGGTTTCTTTTGCTTCATTATCAATTTGAATTAATTCATCTTCAGTAGCAATGGTATATTCGATAATAAATTCTTTAAATTTCTTAATACAATCCATTTCTTTTTCCCATTCTAATCGCTCTTTACTTTTATAGCGCTCATGAGAGCCAGAAGTTGAATGTCCTTGTGGTTGAGTAATTTCTTGAACATGAAAAATACATGGAATATGGTTTTCACGAACGTGCTCAATTCCTTTTTTAAAAACTTCACACATGGAGGCATAGTCCCAGCCTTTCACTTTATAAATATTGACACCACCTAATTGTTCGTCATATTGGAACCCACTTAATAATTCTGAAATAGAATTTTTTGTAGTCTGATATTTACGAGGAACAGAAATTCCATATCCATCATCCCAACAAAAAACAGCTAATGGAATTTTTAAAACTCCAGCGGCATTCATTGTTTCCCAAAACAACCCTTCACTGGTAGAGGCATCACCAATTGTTGTAAAACACACTTCGTTTCCATTGTTTGAAAATTTAGAATCATGTAATAACTCATCATGTTTACGATATAATTTAGAGGCAAAAGCCAAACCTAAACCACGAACCATTTGGCCAGCAGTAGGTGAAATATCTGAGCTGCAGTTTTTAGTTTTTGTAAGGTCTTTAAACATCCCTTTTTCATCTAAAAAACGAGTCCCATA
>CANHNT010000030.1 GCA_947461985.1 Bacteroidota bacterium
CCATCGTTGTTTTTAGACGGTTTGGTAGTAACTCCTAACATCGGTTTGTTATCGCCATTATTGTCCATTCCGTCTGGAGAAAAATTAAATAAATCTCCTTCTTCATTTTCATCTACAGGAACTTCTTTTCCATTGATGAACATTCGTTTCTGTTTGTAGATTTTTACATTTTTATCTTTGGCATCTTGGTCTTCACCCACTTTTTTACCATCCACAAAAATTTCTCCGTTTTTGATTTCAATGGTTGTGCCATTTTTACTGCCATTGTCTTCAATAATAATTTCTTCTTGTTTTTTTTCTTTTTTAGAATTGCTTTGAGCAAAAAGCGCAGTAGAAGAAACTGCAAAAGCGATTGATAAAAACAATAATTTTTTCATGACTTAACTAAATTTTAGAACACAAATTTATTTAGAGAAATGAAAATTGAAAAATTTTAAGCGTTAAAAAATATTTAAAACCCTAATTCCTTCACCACTTCCTCTTTTTTGTTTTTTGAAACAGGAATAATTTCGCCATTTTCTAATACTAAATTAAATCCTTCTTTTTTAGAAAAACTACTGATGTATTCTTTATTGACTAAATGTGATTGATGCACTCTAATAAAACCATAAGGCGTTAGTAATTGCTCAATGTCTTGTAATGATGATATATACATCAAATCAACCTCCATTTTTCCCAAATCAATTGAACATCTTGCCAAGCATCATAGTTTTTTGCATAGAGCCAATTAAGGTGTTCTTTATTGTCATCAGGAATGGTGAATTTTTCTATTGACGGAAACACATCTAACAAATGAGGTTTCAAAGCAGGGAATTGCTTATCATCATAACCTACAAATGTTTTATCGCCTTCTAAAACTAACAACATGTTGAGTAAATAGCTGCCTTTGTGTTGCACAAACCAAATCAAAAATGGAGCCAATAAAATCAGTACAATTGATACTAAAATATCAACAATTCGCTTGTTTCGTTTGTTTGCCGGTGTAGATATCGTATACACAATTTCTGTAGAATATAAATCGCCAGCCGTGTTTTTTGAGTTGCTTCCAATGATAGAATCTGTGCCCATGCTGTGAATTTTATAATCCAATAAAGGTCCACACGATTGGATGGTATCTATTATTTTTTGAAATGAAAGATGTTGTTGTGCAAAAATGATTTCAGTGACTTTGTAGAGTTCGCACACTTGTTTCGTAAACGGAAAAATACCTAATTGATTATTTTCTTTTTCATAAAAGGGACTCACCGTTCCAATAATTTTCTTTTCAATAAAGGCTTTATCTAATAAATTTTTTATTTCTGCTTCTTCTTCGGCAGTGCCAACTATCAATACTTTTTGTTGCGATAAATTATCGGGCTCCACACTTTTTACACCCAATAGTTGCATTACTTTTCTTATGCCTAAAATAAACAAGGTTCCAAACAATGCACCCAAAACAGTTATTCCTCTTGAAAAACGAAATGCCTCTGGCAACAATCCATAAATGACTAAGGTTATCAATCCGCCAATAAGCATGCCTCTCATTACTCGTGTTGGTTTGTAGGGTTTGTCGTAACCACCATTTACAAAAATAGCAGTTAACCAAATTAAAATATAGGTTCCAAAAAAGGCTGCTAATAATGCATTCGAATAATGCGTATCTACTTTAATATTTTTTATCCAAAGCATTTTCATCATCACCAACGAGGATAATAAAATTCCGGCATCAATCAACGGAAGTTTCACCAAACTAAAAATACGAGTAACAAAAGCCAGTAATGCTCTCAAATAAATAGCCAACTGAATCAGCATCACAAACAATCCTTTTTGAGAGCTTTTAAAATGTTTTTTAGCAAAAATAATCATGGCTTGATAGAACATTTTTACATAATTCAAACTGCCTTTTTTCGTGCTTTCGCCTTTGTAATGAATAACAGTTGTTTCCGGAAAATAAACATTGGTAAAACCACCTTGTTTTATTTTATAACTCAAATCAATGTCCTCACCATACATGAAATAGTCCACATCAAAACTACCCACTTTGTCAATGGCTGTTTTTCTACAAAACATAAAACAACCTACTAATACATCAACCTCATTGGTTTCATGCTCCGACAAAAAACCTACATGATATTGATTGAAAAATTTTGATTTTTTAAAAATAGAAGACAATCCACTGATTTTAAAAAACGCTGCTTGAGCTGTTGGAAAACCTCGTTTCGATTCAGGTAAAAAAATTCCTTTTCCATCAATTAATCTGCAACCCAAAGCACCCACTTTTTCATGAGCATCCATGTAGGCAATGCATTTCTCAAAACAATCTTCAGGAACAATGGTGTCGGGGTTGAGGTATAAAATATATTTACCTGTTGATAATTCTACTGCTTGGTTATTGGCTTTAGCAAAACCTACATTTTCTTTATTGGCAATCAATTTTACCCAAGAAAATTTTTCCTTCACCATTTCTACACTGCCATCTTGCGACAAATTATCTACTACAAAAATTTCAGCTTTCACATTTTTACTTGCATACAACACCGAAAGCAAGCAATGCTCCAGAAAATATTTTACGTTGTAATTGACAATAATGACACTTAATTGCATGAAGATGAAAATCCGTTTATCTTTGTAGAGATTCAAAAATAAAGGAATCGTTTCAATATATGAACGAATTACTTAAAAATACATTATTGAGAGCCATTCATGCAGGTGCCGATGTGCTTAAGCATTACTTTGAAGGTACGTTTGAAGTGCGCAGCAAAAGTTCCTTAAACGACCTTGTGACTGAGGTGGACAAGAAAGCCGAAGATGCCATTATTGATATCATAAAATCGGAGTATCCGGAGCATTTTATTTTGAGTGAAGAAGCAGGCGAAATGAGCACTGCTTCGAATTATAAATGGATTATTGATCCCATTGATGGCACCGTAAATTTTGCTCATGGCATTCCAATCTGTTGTGTAAGTATTGGATTAGAAAAAGATGGAAAAATGATACTAGGGGCTGTTTTTAATCCATTTATGAATGAATTATTTTTTGCTGAACGTGGCAAAGGCGCTTTCCTCAATAACCGACCATTAAAAGTATCAACCAACCCCAATGTGGAAAGTGCTTGTTTGGTTACTGGTTTTCCTTATCGATGGGTTGATGTAGGTGCCGACCCAATTTCGGTATTCGAGCGTTTTATTCGTTTAGGATTGCCTGTTCGTCGTTTGGGTAGTGCTGCTATTGATTTATGCTGGGTAGCTGCTGGTCGTTTTGATGGATTTTGGGAATACAATTTAAACCCTTGGGACATTGCTGCAGGCTATTTAATTATTGAAGAAGCTGGAGGACGAATTTCAAATTTTAATGGTCATGCCTACAATATTTATGATAAACAAACGCTTGCTACCAACGGACAAATTCATGAACAAATGCTTGAAATTATAAAAGGAACGGGCGATCCAAAAATATAATTTTACAAACTTTCTAAAAATTTAACTAAGCTTGAACGTTGATTTTTGGCCATTTTCTTAAATTCATTTTTTGAATTTTCAGATTCACCAACATGCCTAAATTTGACTAAACTAAATAGTTGCATTTATTCATAAAAAATATCTTTATACGGATATCGGATACCATACATTTCACGAACTTTATCCAAAATTATAATACGCAATTCATCTACATTCATTTTTTCGGTAGCTGAAACAAAAATGCAATTGTTTTGTGTTTCATTGTTCCAATATTTCTCTAATTGTTTTTGTAAATCTGCTTTCACCTCAGGTTCTAGCCATTCATCATAGGTTTCTTTTTCATATAAATCCATTTTATTGAAAATATATAAGGTTGGTTTGTCGTCAGCTTTTAATTCGTGCAACGTGTTTTTTACCACTGCAATTTGCTCTTCATATTTTGGATGCGAAATATCTACCACATGCAACAAAATATCGGCTTCACGAACTTCGTCTAGTGTGCTTTTAAAACTTTCAACTAAATGATGCGGTAATTTTCGAATAAATCCTACCGTGTCGCTTAATAAAAAAGGGGTTCGTTCAAATACCACTTTTCTCGTGGTTGTATCCAATGTAGCAAATAATTTATTTTCTACAAATGAATCGGTTTTGCTTAAAAAGCGCATCAATGTTGACTTTCCTACATTCGTATAACCCACAAACGATACACGAATAAATTCGCCACGTTCTTTCCGTTGGGTGAAAGCTTGCTTATCAAAATCAGCTAAACGCTTACGTAACAATGAAATTTTATCTTTAATAATACGACGGTCAGTTTCAATTTCGGTTTCACCCGGACCTCTACTTCCAATACCTCCACCTTGACGTTCTAAGTGTTTCCACATACCTTTTAAACGAGGCAAAATATATTGGTATTGCGCTAGCTCTACTTGCACTTTTGCTTGTGCCGTTTTAGCTCTCGAAGCAAAAATATCTAATATCAAATCACTTCTATCGATTACCGGTCGGTTCAAAACTTTTTCAATATTCAACAATTGCGAACCCGTTAATTCATCATCAAAAATCACCATGTCAATTTGATGCGAATTAATATAATCTTTTATTTCTTCGAGCTTTCCACTTCCTAAAAATGTTTTACTATCGGGATGAGGCAAACGTTGATAAAAACGTTTTACTTCTTTTGCTCCAGCCGTTTCAGCTAAAAAAGCCAATTCGTCTAAATACTCTTTTATCACAATTTCGGACTGGCCTTGAGGCAACCAACCAGCCAAAATAACATTTGTTTCCTCTTTATATTGTATTTTTTTTTCTATCAATTTCGTATTATTTATAAAATGTAAAAGTATAATTTTCTTTTATGCAAAAACTGCTTAAAATATAGTTGTATTGTTAATGTAAGTTCCATAAAAAAGTCGTTTCACCCGAAACGACCTATTTAATATTTATGGGTTTAAAATAATTTTACATTCCATTATCATCAGCACTTGGTCCATATACACCAGGAACTGGAATGTTTAACAATCGTAAGTAAACACCTAATTGTGCACGATGATGATACCAATGATTTAGGCACCAAGTTCTTACAACAGCTGCTTTTGGCATTGTGAAATAAATTTGTTCGCCGTTTCGCATCGTCCAAGGTTTGCTAAATTCTTCGTCAGATACTTCGTTTAAAATAGTTTCTGCTTTTGAAACTAAATCGTCATAATAAGCAAGAAACGCTGCATTTGTATCAAACACTTTTGGTGTGAAGTCTCCTTTTGCAAAATCCAATTCATCATTTATTAAACACTCTTTCCACCAACCTGCTATTTCAGCTACATGAGTTGATAATCTGCCCAAAGGCATAGATTTTTCATGTGGTTTATATTCTAAATTGTCCATTGGAACTAAGGCCAATAGTTTTCTGGTATTAGCAGCTTCATATTGAAATTCTGCTAATAAAACTTGCGATTGTTTCATTTTTTATATTGTTTGTAAGATTATTGATTATCATAAAAAGGGAAAAAGTAAAAATTTACTTTTAGGCCCAAAGGAGTATTAGTATTTACTATTTCCACTGATGCCAGAATAAACGCCACTATTTAAATCATCCACAATTGGTGAGCTTTGTGAATTGGCATTCATATAAGATTTCCAAACGGTTAAACCTGTGTACACATTTACGCAATATAAATATTTATCAAATGAAGTGAAAAAAACATGGTCTCCAAAAACTACTGGCGAAGATTTAATTAAACTTCCAGCAGGATATTTCCATTTTATGGTTCCTGAAACATGGTCTATGGCATAAAGATTGAAGTCGTAACTGCCAATAAAAATAGTGTTTGAAAATTCGTGAATACATGGCGATGAAAATACTCTTTCTTTGGTTGGTATTTTCCAACGAGGCTGACCAGTAGTTGAATCAACGCCATAAATATAATAATCATTGCTACCAGCTATGCACATTCCGCCATATGCCATTGGCGATGAAAGTACAACATCATTGGTAGTATAACTCCACTTTAATGCAGCATTTGCATCGTACACCGCGTATATTTTTTTATCATCCGCACCAAAATAAACGATGCCATTAACTACCGTTGGAGAACCTTGTATAACAGCATTTGTTGGTGTAGGATAAACCCAAACTGCCCAAGCAGTATCGGGCATCATTTTAATTTTATAGCAGGTATCTGAACCCGTTGCATATAAAAAATCATTTTTAATGGTTGGAGCTGTTTTGAAGTTAAACCCACGCTTGAAAACCCATTTGAAATTACCAATTAAGTCATAGCAATATAAATTATTGCCTGCAATATATATTCTATCGTTGTAAATATAAGTCGCATTGCTTGATGGTGGCAAAGTAGTTATTTCTATTAATGTTTTACCAGTTGCTAATTCAATAACAGTAAAAGTGCCATTATCACTAACAGAATAAACTTTTTCTTTATAAATTGTAGGAGAACCAGTAGCACTGCCTTTAAGGGCTTTTTCCCAAAGTTTAGCGCCAGTAGTTGCATCATAGCTAATTAAACTGTTATTTTCAGTTGAAACTAATATTGCATTTTTGCGAACTGCTGTTAAAGGATCGTCTCCACTTTGGGTTTTGCTACACGATGAAATAATTAGAAGAAATAAAAAGCTCGTTAGAGCAAATGCTATGTTTTTCATTAAATAAATGTATAAAGTACAAACAAATATACTAGAAAATTATGAATGAGATATTTAAAAAAGTAAAAAGAATTTGAAAGAAATGAAGTTTACGATTACTTTTGACAGCCCGACAAGACATATTCTAAATTATTTTATTGTGTGAAAGCTCTGTTAAAAGATTTAAACATCTGTATTTTAACTTTCATTCAATCTTGATTTTAGTACTTTTGTTTGCTTTTAAAATTAAAAATGCTCGATTTAATAGATAAACATAAAATCCCTTCACACGTTGCCATTATTATGGACGGCAATGGTAGATGGGCAAAAGAAAGAGATAAAGACAGACTTTTTGGTCATCAACATGGTGTAATAAGTGTTAAAGAGGTAGTGGAAGGATGTGCTGAAATTGGCATTCAATACCTAACACTTTACGCTTTTTCTACAGAAAATTGGAACCGACCAGAAAATGAAGTGAAAGGCCTAATGGAATTGTTAGTGGCAACGATTCGAAAAGAAGCAGAATCATTAAATAAAAATGGCGTTCGATTATGGGTAATAGGTGATTTAGATAGTTTGCCCGAAAATTGTAAAGAAGAATTGTTAGAAGCAACTGAATTAACCAAAGACAACACTAAATTAAATGTAATTTTAGCATTAAGCTATAGCTCGAAATGGGAGATTACAAATGCAGTTAAACAAATTGCAGCAAAAATAAAAAACAACGAGTTGCAGGTAGAAGATATTAACGAAGAAGTATTTGCTTCTTTTTTAACAACCAAAAATTTTCCTGACCCTGAATTAATGATTAGAACGAGCGGTGAACATAGAATCAGTAATTTTTTACTATATCAATTGGCTTATGCTGAATTGTATTTTACGCACACGCATTGGCCAGACTTTAGAAAAAAGAATTTATACGAAGCGGTATTAAACTTTCAAAATCGCGAACGCCGTTTTGGCAAAATCAGTGAACAACTCTACTAACTAGTATCTATATGGATTTTAAAATAAAAATTAGTTTATTACTAACTATAATTCTTTTTGCTCAATTTCAATCGAATGCCCAAATTGGACTGAAGACTAAAAAATCGGCTACTAAATTATTTAACACAGCTAACGATTATGTTATTGGTGGGATTACTATTTCTGGCTCAGAGTATTTAGATGAAGAATTGCTTATTTCAATTTCAGGATTGACTATTGGCGACAAAATAAAATTGCCAAATGACGCAAGTATTGCTAAGGCGATTCAAAACCTATGGAAACAAAATTTATTTGCTAACATAGAAATAAATGAAAGTAAAATTGTAGGAGAAAAAATATTTTTAGATATTCATATTACAGAACGTCCTCGTTTGTCGAAATATAATTTTAAAGGAGCTAAAGACAATGATGTAAAAGAAATTAAAGAAAAGATAGGCTTAGTTAAATCAAAAGTAATTACAGAAGCTACCAAACAAAATGCAGTAGAAAAAATTAAAAAATTCTTTACTGAAAAAGGGTATTCAAACATTACAGTAAGTGTTACTGAAAAAAAAGATACCAGCTTAATTAACATGGCCATTTTGACGTTTACTATTAATAAAGGTCAAAAAGTAAAAATCAATCAAATAAATATTTTTGGAAATGAAAATGCGACTACCTTAAAATTAAAAGGGAACATGAAAGGGTGCAAAGAAATGGCTCGTTTTTCATTAAAAAGTGCAAATGATGAAAGTGTTTTGGGTGTCAATCAAAATAGAACAAAAGAATATTTTAAAGGTAAAGGATTTTTTTCCCTTACAAAAACACTTCAATTAATTGACCCCTATTTTAGATACAAAATATTTTCTGCATCAAAATTTAATGCAAAAAAATATGATGATGATAAACAAGCGATTGTAGAATATTACAATTCAATAGGATACAGAGATGCAGCCATCGAAAAGGACACATTTTATGCTGCACAAAATGGGCATCTTAATATCGATGTAAAAGTAAAAGAAGGTAAGCGATATTATTTCGGCGATATTGAATGGAAAGGAAATACAAAATACACGAATGAACAATTAACTAAGCATACGGGTATAAAAAAAGGCGATATTTACAATAACGAATTATTGCAAAAACGGTTAGGGAAAATTCCTACACAAGAAGCAGACGATATTAGTTCTTTATATTTGGATGACGGTTATTTAGCTTTTAACACAGACATTGTCGAAAAGTCAATTTTAGGGGATACCATCAACTTTGAAGTAAAAGTGATAGAAGGGGAACAATATACCATTAGAAATGTAAATATTTCGGGTAATGACAAAACACATGAACATGTTATTAGAAGAGAATTAAGAACCTATCCAGGAAGTAAATTTTCGAGAGCAGATATCATTCGTTCACAAAGACAAATTGCTAATTTAGGATTTTTTGATGCTGAGAAAATTGGTATTCAGCCAACTCCTCACAATGATGGCACGGTTGATATCGATTACACGTTAACAGAAAAATCTGCCGATCAATTAGAGCTTCAAGCAGGTTTTGGAGGCGGTTTAGGCGTTACGGGTACATTAGGTGTATCGTTTAATAATTTTGCATTAAAAAATATCGGGAAAATTAAAAATTGGGATCCATTGCCTATGGGTGATGGTCAAAAATTAGCGATCAGAGGGCAAGCTAATGGAAAGCAATATAACTCAGTAAATGCAAGCTTTACAGAACCTTGGTTAGGAGGTAAAAAACCAAATTCATTGTCTGTAAGTTTATACAGAACTTATTTTGCAGCTGGAAGTCAGTTTTCAACTACAACAGGCCACATGACCACATTAGGAGCAGGCGCTACAATGAGTAAACAATTGAAATGGCCTGATGATTATTTTATATTGTCGTATGGGTTAAACTATCAGTTATATAAAATTAACAACTATACTTTCTTTTCAGATTTTAAGAATGGACAAGCCAATAATTTAAGTTTAAAAATTAATTTAGGACGATATTCAATTGATCAACCATTGTATCCTAGAAGTGGTTCAAATATTTCAATGAGTTTGCAATTAACTGCACCGTATTCACTTTTAAGCGGTAAAGATTATTCTACAGCATCTACAGCTGAAAAATATAAGTGGATAGAATACCATAAATATCGTTTTACAGCAGAATGGTATCAACGAATTAAAGGTAATTTAATATTAAAATTAGCTACAAAACATGGTTACTTAGCTTATTATAATAAAGATGTACAATCTCCTTTTGAACGCTTCCAAGTGGGAGGAGATGGTCTTTCTGGGTTTACTATTTATGGTAGAGATATTATCGCTCAAAGAGGATATGAAATATATTCAAATCAAACCAATGGAGCGGCTATCTTTAATAAATATCAAGCCGAACTGCGTTATCCTTTTTCATTAAATCCTTCCTCCACTATTTATGGATTAGCTTTTTTTGACGCAGCCAATGCTTGGGATAATTTCAAGAGTTTTAATCCGTTTCAACTAAAACGATCAGTTGGATTAGGAGTACGTATATTTTTACCGATGTTTGGCTTATTAGGATTAGATTATGGTTTAGGAGTTGATCGATTAACGCCAGGCACTAAATTCGGACAAGCGACCAAAATTAGTTTCATGTTAGGATTCGAGCCCGAATAGATAAATAATCGTTAAAGAATATTTACATTTCAAACTTTATCTGTTCATTTGTAGTCAAAAATAAAATAAAAATAAAATGAAAAAAATAACTGTAATTGCAATATTATTTATTGCATCCTTTCAAGTTCAAGCACAACGCTATTGCGTAGTAGATTCTAAATATATTTTAGAAAATTTACCAGAATACAAGCAAGCTCAAACAAAATTAGACGAAGTATCTGCACAATGGCAAAAAGATATTGATGCAAAATTATTAGATGTAGATAGAATGTATAAAACCTATCAAGCTGAGCAAGTGATGTTGAGTGATGAAATGAAAAAGAAACGCGAAGATGAAATTATCAAAAAAGAAAAAGAAGCTAAAGAATTACAAAAAAAGCGTTTTGGTTTCGAAGGCGATTTGTTTAAACGTCGTCAGGAATTAGTAAAACCAGTGCAAGATAAAGTGTATAACGCCATTCAAAAACTAGCCACTTCTAAAGGCTATGATATTATTTTTGATAAATCGGCAGACTTAAGTGTGTTTTACTCAGATAATAAAATTGACAAAAGCGATGATGTACTGAAAGAATTAGGTGTAAGCGCTCCAAAATCTAAATAAAGTAAAGAGCTCTTCAATACAAAAACAGTATATTTGCACTCTTTTTTTAACAAACAACATAAAACAATAAATATAAATGAAAAAATTAATTATCGCTTTAGCATTCATTCTGACCTCATCAGTAATTTTTGCACAACAAAAAATCGGATACATTAACTCAGAAGAATTAATAAGCACCATGCCAGAATACAAAAAGTATACAGCGGATGTAGAAGCGTATAAAAAAACGTTTGTAGACCAATTAACTGCCATGCAAAAAGAAATGGAAACAAAGTATAAAGCTTATGAAGCAACCGCCAAAACTACATCTGACGAAATTAGACAGGTGAAAGAAAAAGAATTAAGCGACTTACAAGCAAGAATGCAAACGTTTCAACAAACAGCTGAAGAAAAAATTGCTGCAAAAGGGCAAGAATTATTAAAACCAATTACTGAAAAAGCTGATAAAGCGATTCAAGATGTGGCTAAAGAAAAAGTATATAGCTATATTTTAGACGTATCTGCAGGTTCAATTATTTATGCATTGCCTACAGATAATATTATTGGAGATGTAAAAGCCAAATTAGGAATTAAAGAAACAACAGCTATTCCTAAAAAATAATCATCACTAACATCATATATAAAAAGCTATCTAACTTTTAGATAGCTTTTTATATTCTTAATAGAAATTGTAAATATTTTCATCTATTAAATGATAAAACTCACCTTAATCCTACTAGCATATAACAAAATACTATTAAAAACATATTAATAAATCCTTATTTTTGTCTGGTATGGAACAACTAAAAAGAGTTAAATTCGTAAATAAAGAGAAAACCCAATTTTTAAAAACATTAAAAACAAGGGTAGATCAATATTTTATAGATAATAAAATAGAAAAGACGGCTAACACAAAAATGAAGATTAAATCATTTGCAATGTTAAG
>CANHNT010000031.1 GCA_947461985.1 Bacteroidota bacterium
GAAAGGAATAGTTTTTAAAAATTATGCCCATTTATTTTTATGGAATCGAGGTCTATGCTTTCTTCATCTTTTGTGGCGACGCTCCGTTTTGAGTGAAAGACTTTGTGGGGCTTTTTGATTTGTTCTTTTGATTCGTAGCAAAACTCTGACAGGGCTTTGAGCCCTGTCAGAGTTAATTCATATTTAAATTTAAACTAACTCTTTTGCCATGAAAGACGAAAATACAAATCCTAAACTCTAAACTTCGAATTTATTTATGCTTAAACCAGCAATCTATTCGATTGTTTTCGTATGCTTTAAAAACGGTACTTACTGGTTTGCCATGAATGATTTGATCATTAAAAAAAGTTCGGGCGATGTAATTAAAACCACCCATATCTCCTGTATACGCTGTTGAATTATTGACATTGTATAGCCGATGCAATTGACTTAATTTTTCTATGAAACTTTTCATAATGGATATTTCTCCACCTATAATGCCACAGTTTAATAAAATAGATTGGCTGTATTTTTTTTCAAACTCCTCAAAATTCAACACGTTTTTTCTTAAATGGGTGCAATGTTTTTGCATCCAATCATTGGCTAGTAATTTGGGTTCGTCTCCACAAAATATATGTTGTGGATGATGGTTAAAAAATAAATCTTCAAAAGGATTTTTGAGCATAACCACATCCGACACATCCGTTATAAACAAAGATTTTATTTCGTGTTGGTGTTTATTTAAAAAATCGTTGTAAACTATATATCTGAAAACATTTGGATTAAACCGTTTATCATATTCTATTTTTTGAAAAGAGATAAATTCATTGCTGTATTGCTTGCACGTTTGATCCGAAAGGCTGTTATGAAACACTATTCCGTTTATTTGATGCTGTATTAATGAGTCTGCCCAAGGTTTTATAATAGAGTAATCATCATCATTTAACACCTCATTTCTATTCACATCATATACCCCGGTTATATGACACGCAAGTACCACATTTTGTTTATTAAAAGACATTATAATGTTGATTCTTTTAGCTCCACAAAATGTTGTTTTTTAATTACAGAACAAATGCTATTGGGCATGTTTCTATAATAAATATAGGTTCTTAGATTTACTTTTTTTACATTATATATTTCAGAAGCAGCTTCATAAAAATGACTGTCGGCAGCATATTTTTCGTGAAATGGAATATTCATAAATACTTCTTTTTTACCAAATAAAGTGGCAAACAAAATGCAATCATCTACATGAATACACTGTTGGTTATTTTCCATATCTGTTACATAATAATCGTCTTCATGGTCTACTATTGTTTCGGTGGTAGAGGCGATGAGGTCTGAGTCTGTAATGGCTTCTAAACAAGCAGCTAAATGATTGGGTTTATATTCATCATCGGCATCTAAAATGGTTACATATTGAGCAGTGCTGTTTAAAACACCTCGATTAATGGATTTAGATTGACCTCTGTTAAAATGTCGAATGTAAGTAATTTTGTCTTCAAATTTTTGAGCATAACCCAAAAGTTCTGTGTGCGATTTATTATCGCTTCCATCATCAATAATGATCAATTCAAAGTCTTGAAAAGTTTGATTCAATACAGAATCTATCGCTCTTTTTATATAATGAAACTCAACATTATAAACCGACATTAATATAGAAACCGTAACTTTTTTGGGCATGAATAATAATTAATTATCAGCAAATATATATGCGCATTTTCAATTGAGTGTGTTATCTTATCTTATAAAATAAAGAAACTCGTATTTATTTTTAATGAGCATGTAATTTTTCTAATACGAACCATTATCTGATTAACTGTACATCTCCTTTTTTAATCATTTTTTCACCAGTGGCATAGCAATTATACCTGAAAATATAATAGTATGTACTCACATCCATATCTACTCCTTTATATTTTCCATCCCAGCCTTTTCGCGCATCTGGCGTGCTCCAAATTTTATTTCCCCATCTGTCATAAACTTCGAGTTGTATCAATTCAAAACCAGCTGCCGTTAATATTCTAAATTCATCGTTTCGTCCATCTCCATTCGGACTAAATGCATTTGGAATAAACACATTATCGCAACATGGTCCAGGATTAATAAATATTGAATCATTGATTTCACAACCATTAGCATCAACTACATTTAGCGTATATTTTCCAAACTCTAATTGTGTTGCTTCTTGATTGGTTTGTGCAGGATTTGTTGACCAAATATAACTATATGGTGCTTTTCCTCCTATAGGGATCGCTTTTGCCCATCCTTCATTTCCTAAACCCAAACAACCAATGTCTTGTTTTGTAAATTGAATGCTAAATGGATTTATAGGTGGTAAAATAGCGACTAATGTATCAAAACTACAGCCTGCACTGTCTTTGACTGTTAAGGTATAAGTTCCTACTTTTAAATCACTAAAAACACCATGTTGGTTTATATACAATCCTGGTCTTACATAATAAATATAATTATCTCTTCCACCTATACCATTTACAATAATTTTTCCATCATTTAACGAGGCGCATTTTGATTCAGTGACGAATAGTTCGGCACCCACTTTTTCTGGTTCAGTTAAAATAATCGTAGTGTCTACTAAACAATTATTTGAATCTTTGATTGTAAATAAATAGGGTCCGGCGGCTAAATTGGTAAATTGATTTATGTTAGAAAAAACGCCTCCGTTGATAGAGTATAAAATAGGAGGAACACCCCCAGTAATATTTAACAATATTTCACCATTATCATCTCCAAAACAAACAGGTTCGTTTATTTGAAAGTTCATTGTAATTAGCAAATTAGCATTTATTGTTACGCTAGTTGTTTTTGTGCATTCTTTTGAGTCTGTTGCAATAACAGTGTAAGTTGCTGCTGGTAAATTAATAAAACTTCCTGTGGTGTTAGAAGGATTGGTAGGAGGATATAAACTATAGTTAATAACACCTGTTCCTCCATTGGCTACTACTGAAATGCTTCCACTAGAATCTTTATAACACACGATATCTTGATGTGTTACAGAAGTATATAAAATTTCTGTTGGTTGAGTAATATTTATATTTTGTATTGAGTCAATACATCCATTTCCATCAACCACAAACATCGTGTAATTGCTTGCAACTAAATTTGGATAAATACCTAAAGAACTATTGATATTAGTTGGCTGTAAATTATACAAATAATTTAATGTACCTCCAGAAGCATGTGTGCCAATTAATCCATCATTTCCTCCAAAACAAGTAACATTTTTAAATGAATCTAAAAATAAATTAAGTTCAGAAGGTTGAGTGATACTCACTGTTGAAGATTTTGAACAACCATTATCATCTGATGCAGTCACCGTATAATTATTGATAAACAAATTATTAAATTGACCCGTTGTATTTATTATAGCTATTGGATTTAATTGATACGTAATTGTACCTACTCCTCCTGATGCTATGGCTGTTATACTACCCGAATTACCTCCATTGCACAACACATTAGAAGGGGTAACTGAAATAAAATCAACTAGCATTGGCTCTATCACTGTTTGCGTATTTGTTTTAGTACAACCATTGGCATCAGTAATTGTAACAGTATAAATATTTGCTGAAAGGGAACTATAATTTCCAATTGCATTGGTTATATTCGTTGGCAATAAATTGTAACTTAATGGGGCAATTCCTCCGGTAGCATTTACTGAAACGGATCCATTGGTTTGACCAAAACAAACAATATTATTTGCCGATGAATTGGTAATCGAAATAGCCGAAGGTTCAAACAATGTAGTAGTAGATGTTATCGAACAGTCGTTGGCATCAGTAGCAATTATTGTATAAGTATTTCCTGATAAATTAGTGAAATTGCCTGTTGTACTAAATATGTTTCCAGGTAATAATTGATAAGAAATTGGGGTGGTTCCACCAATTGAGCTGGTCGATATGGTTCCATTACTTTGGCCATTGCATGTAACAGGCGTATTTAATAAAGATGTAATCGTAATTGCATTGGGCTGTCCGACATACACTGTTGTAGAAATACTACATGAATTTGCATCGGTTGCCGATATCGTATAGGTTATATCCCCTAATAAACTAGTAAATGAATTGGGTGGCACAAAAGTTCCTGTCGGTAATATCGAATAATTAATCGGCATGGTTCCGCCAGATACTTGAGCTACGATGCTTCCATTGGCAACATTAAAACATTTTGCCGAATCGATGGAAGGTGTGTTAAATTGTAGCAACGGCGGTTCTACAATAGCAACTAAAGTTTGAATTGTACATCCATTCGCATCTGTACCTGTTATGGTATAATTTCCAGCTGCTAAATTTAAAAATATACCATTGGTGTTCGTAATATTTCCAGGCATTAATACAAAATTTGTATTTCCCGTACCTCCTAATATAGTGAGATGAATATTTCCTGTAGTGGCACCATTACAACCTACATCTGCTTTTTGAGTATTGACTAAAATAGGTCCAACAACAGTTTCTACTACTGTTGAACTTGATACAGTACATCCAACTGCATCTTTTACTGTAATTTGATATTGTCCTGCACAAATATTGTTAAACACATTATTTGTTTGATACGTTGGCAAATTGATGCTATAATTTAATAATCCTGTTCCATTGCTGCTATTAATAGTTACAACTGCATCACAACCAGGATTACAACTTGCTAATGTTGTAGAGACAGAATTAATGACTGGTGCATTGGATGGTGCTACTATTTTAGTAGCTGATTTTGTACAACCGTTTGCATCTTTTACCATAATGGTATAAATACCAGTTGATAAATTAATAAAAGTTGGAGTTAATTGATACGTTGAATTATTTAGACTATAAGAATATAGAGGAGTTGCTCCTGCTGCTGCTATTGTTATCGTAGCATCGCCTCCGGGAACACAAGTAGGATTGGTTGCTGTAATTTGCGTAATGGCAAGTGCAGTTGGCTGCGTAATAATTGAAGAAGTTGTTTTTGTACATCCATTGGCATCTGTTGCAGTAATTACGTATGTTCCAGCTGGTAAATTTGAAAAAGTCCCTGTTGTATTATTGGTTGGCTGGGGCTGAATCGTATAGGTAATTAATCCTGTTCCTCCGGTAGTTGCTACCTGAATTGTGCCGTCATTTCCAGCATTGCAATTTACTGGTGTGGCAATATTAGATGTAAATGATATAGGAATAGGTGAGCCTACTGTTTGTGTAGAAGTAGTTGAACAACCATTGGCATCTGTCACTTTTATGGTATACGTAGTGGCAATTAATCCAGAAAATAATCCTGTTAAGTTAGTGGTGTTTCCTGCTTGTAGATTATAAGAAAATGCACCAGTTCCTCCTGTTGACAATACGGTTAACGTTCCATCGGCAGCACCGATACATGAAACCAATGTGGGAGTAATTGATGTGATAGAAACTGCTGTAGGTTCAGTAATTTGTATGGATGTACTGAGGGTGCAACCATTGGCATCACTGGCAATAATTGAGTATATCCCTGCAGTTAAATTTGAAAAAATACCTGTTGTGTTAGAAATAGTTATGGGTAATAATTTGTAGGTCATACTACCTGTTCCACCTGTTGCCGAAATTATGGTGCTTCCGCTATTTCCTCCAAAACAACTTACATTAGTATTGTTTGCAGTTATTTGATTCGGTCCTGTAGCTGTAGTAATTCCGAATGTTCCACTTCCCAAACAATTATTACCATCTTTGATAGATACAGTATAAGCGCCCGAACATATAGCAGCAAATTGATTAGAAGATTGAAAGGTAGAATTGTTGATTGAATATGTATAAACACCATTTCCCCCAGTTGCCGAAACGGCTACACTTCCATCACAGCCGGGGTTACAACTTGCGTAAGTAGTAACCGCATTGGTTAAAATTACTTGTGGTGTTGCATTAATTGTAATGGCAGTTGTTTGTGTACAAGAGTTTACATCTTTAGCAGTTATGGTATAAACGCCTGCTGCTAAATTGGTAAAATTTCCAGTTGTGTTTGTTATATTTCCTGGTTGAATTTTATAAACAAAACTACCAACGCCTCCAGTTACCAATACTTGTATCGTTCCATTGCTATCTCCGTAACATGTTGGAGGAACGAGTGAAGTTGTATTCCAAATTATTTGTGGCGATTGATTAATAGAGAAATTAGAAGTCAATTGACAACCATTTGCATCCACTGCACTCAGTGTATATTGGCCTAATCCTAAGGTTAAAAATGTTCCAATAGAATTTGATGTATTATTTGGTAATAATGTATAAATGATTCCTCCTGCACCTCCGGAAGCCGAGCTGGTTACTAATCCTCCTGCACCACCAAAACATGGTACATCTCTATTATTTACCGAATCCCATATAAATAATGGGGGTTGGGAAATAATTATATTACTCGTTCCACTACAACCATTTGCATCAGTAACTATTACGGTATAATTATTTGCAAATAAGTTATTAAAACTTCCTGATGAATTGATAATTGACCCAGGGTTTAGTTTATATGATAAAGTTCCACTTCCTCCTGATGCTGTAGTGGTAATATTTCCTGTATTATTTCCATAGCACAATACATTGAAACTAGATGCATTGGAAATAATAGGTGATGCTGCATTGGAAACTGCTAATGTAGAGGTAATACTACACCCTACAGCATCTGTTACTTTAATAGTATAAGTAGATACACCTATCCCCGTAAATATATTAGATAGTTGATTTAATCCTCCATTTATAGAATATAAATAATTAGGCGTACCGCCTATTGCTATAGTTGTTATTGTAGCGTTGTTACCTGGGTTACAAGAAGGTATTGTGTTTTGTAACGAAGACAAAATCAATGCAGTGCTTGGTTGAGTAATTATTGTTGTTGAAGAAATACTACACCCATTGGCATCGGTGGCGGTAATGGTGTAAGTATTTGCTAAAAGAGTATTAAATATTCCGGTAGTATCTGAAAAATTTCCTGGGCTAGTGCTATATGTAATACTTCCTGTTCCGCCATTAACCATTGTATTAATTTGCCCATTGGCTATATTAAAACAATAGGCATTTGATTTCGTAAAGTTAGAAAACGACAATGGTAGTGGTTGTGTTATAATAGCAGTTGTTGTTAATGTACATCCATTGGCATCAGTTGCGGTTATTGTATATGTATTGGGTGCCAAACTACTAAAGATTCCATTGGTATTTGAAATATTTCCTGGCATTTGGGTATAGGTAATGATGCCTGAACCTCCCAATGCTGTTTGTGTTATTTGTCCATTAGCTAAACCATTGCAAGTCACTGGTGTACTTGTTTGTGTATTCCAATTAATAGAAGATGGTTCTTGAATAATAGCTGCAAAAGAGGTAGTGCATCCTGCAGCATCAGTAACCATCACTGTATATGTATTAACAGGTAATCCAGTAAATATACCTGTTGAATTTGAAACTGCTGTTGGATTGATTGTATAATTAATTGGGGCAACTCCACCGGTCAATATTGTCGTAATAATACCATTATTATTTCCTGTACAATTGGCTTGATTAATATTGAGTGATGTAATTATCGGTGCCAATAAGTTATTTAAGTTATATATACTTGATTGAGTACATCCATTTGAATCTTTTACCGTAATTGTGTAATTTCCAATTGATAAATTACTAATGGTGCTATCTGATTGATAAAAACCTGTATTTAATTTATATTCGTAAGGTAAAATACCACCTGTAGCATTTACGGTAATAGAACCATTTCCAGTTGGTGCACAATTGGGTGGAGTAGATGTTATATTTGCTATTGCCAAAATAGGTGGTTCTGAAATTATAACACTTGTTGTATTGCTACATCCACTGGCGTCAGTAACTTTAATCGTATATGTATTTGCTGTTAGGTTCATGAAATTACCTGTAGTATTGGAAACAGCTCCAGGGGTTAATATATAATTTTTGGAACCAGTTCCACCTATTGTGGTTACAGAAATTGATCCATCATTGCCTCCATTACATTTTACTGTTGTCTTAGTGGGTAAATTAAATGTAATAGACGGTAATATACTTATCGTGGTTACGCTTGAATTAGTACAACCGAGTACATCAGTTACGGTTACTGTATAAGTGTTGAGTGGCAAATTACTAAATGTTCCTGTAGTATTTGTACTATTTGATGGGGCTATTTGATAAGTATATATTGGTGTTCCTGAGGTTGCAGAACATTGCAAACTACCTGTTCCCACTCCATTGCAAGGTACATTGGTTACTTGAAAACCTGCCCATAGTAAACCTGGTGGTGGATTTAAAGCTAATACCAAACTAGCAGTACATCCACTTGCATCAATCACAGAAATAGTATAAACTCCAATGCCAGTATTTGGGAATATGCCAATATTATTACTTAAATTATTAGGTTGTAAATTATATGTATAAGGAGGGGTGCCATTTATTGCCCATACTATTATTGTATCTGTGTTAGATAAACAACTCATTGGCATTGTGTTATTTAATAATGTTGGTGCGTTAGTAATTGATATTGTTGCTGTTGAAGTGGCAATACAATTATTTGCATCTTTAGCCGTTATGGTATATATACCTGGTGATAAATTTGAATATGATGTTCCGGATTGATATGTGCCTGTATTTAATTTGTATGTTAAAGGAGCAACACCTCCATTTGCAGAAAAATTAATAGAACCGCCAATAGCTACATTATTACAATTAGGATTTACGGTTATTAAGTTGGTAATAGTAATAAGTGGTGGTTGGGTAATAACTATTTGTGATGTTTTACTACAATATTTACTATCTGTTGCCGTAACAGTATATGTTCCAGCATAAAGAGAAGTGAAATTTCCTGTAGTATTAGAAATTCCTCCTGGATTAAGTTGATATAAAATGGTGGGCGTTCCTCCTGTGGCTGAAATACTGACAGATCCTGTATTTACACCATTGCAAATAGGATTTACAATCAAAGGTGCATTTAACGATAATACTGTTGGTTGGGTTATTGTGAATACTGTAGAGGATGCACATGATACTGCATCTAACACAGTAATTGTATAAGTATTGGGTGCTAAACCTGTAAATGAGCCTGTAGTATTAGAAATTACCCCTGGCATTAAAGTGTAGGTATACGGATTAAGCCCCCCACCAGTAGAAAACAAAGCTGTACCATCATTTAATCCAAAACAATTGACATTATTTTTAGTAAAACTATTAATATTTAATCCTGTTATTTGATTTATAATTAATGATGTACTTTTTGAACATCCATTAACATCTGTTACGGTCACTGTATAAGTTCCTGCTGTTAAAGAAGAATAATTTCCAGTTGTACTATACACATTTCCTGGCATTAAATTATACGATAATAAACCAGTGCCCCCAATAGCATTTGAAATAATTAATCCATTATTGATTGAATTGCAGGTCACATTTTGTTTAATATTAGTTGTCCAATTAATAGCAATAGGTTCTGTGATGGTAGCAACTCCCGATTTTGTACAACCCGATACACTAGATGCTGTTATTGTATAGGTCCCAGCAGATAAATTAGAAAAAGTACTAGGGGAACCTGTCATTACAATAGAACCAGGAATTAACGTGTATGTTATTGGATTTGACAACAGCAATTCCGTAGCTAAAATAGAACCACTATTTCCATTACATATAATATTGGTTGGTATAATTGTCACATCGGGTTTGGAATTTACTATAATGTTTACTGTATCTTTTATTGGTACGCAATTTCCATAAATAGATGTTACTATATAGGAAGTAGTTATATTGGGTGTTAAAATAGGATTTAATATCGTTGGATTAGAAACACCTGATATAGGATTCCAACTAAAATTTAATCCTGGGTTTTGAACTCCACTTACTTGCACACTTTCACCTTGACAAATCGTAGTATCATTATTAAAAACTGTAAATTGTGGTGGATCTTTTATTTCTATTGTTAAACTATCTACTATTGTTCCACATTTATTTTTTAATATTAATTTCAATGTTTCTGTTCCTTCTGCTATTAAATCATTAATCGGACTGATAACAATATTTTTTATAGAATCATTCATTGAATTTGAAAAATAATAAGCGGTTTGAAGAATTGGATAATCTACGCCATTGGTGGCAGTACCAGTTATGACAACTGTTGCAGTATCCATATTTACCTGTGATTGAAAATTTTCACGGTGTATTTTTAATTGTGCAGAACTACAACCTTCATATACATAAGGAATGGTTGCAGTTGATGAATCTGTAATTACAGAAAAATAATAGGTATTCGAATTTAAACTCCCTGCTTTTATAAAAACTCCTGAATCAAAAATATGATCAAAACCATCGGCAATTGCTAATTTTAAATGATAAGTTGCACAAATTTGAGTAGATGCCTTTGCGGTAAAAATGTTTGTAAAACCATCATAGGTAAGTGTTGTACTACCTGTATTATTTATGTATAAATTAGTAAAAGGAGACCCTGGGCCCATATTGTTACAATTAGAAATATTTGCTCCTAAGGAAAGAACTCCATTATTAATGGAGTTAATAGCCACTGGAATATTAGTTCCAGGCACCAGGGCAATGTTCTCAGGTGTGGCATATCCGGGTCCCGTGACAAAAAAACCAAATACATCATTATAATTAGTGCAATTAAAAATAGGATACTCTTCTGAACCAAATTTATAATCAAAAAATATAGAATCTCCATCTGCTTTAAAATCAAATTCTAATATACATCTATCATTGGTAACTGTACCCGATAAGAAGCTTAAATCAGCATCGCCCCCGGTACCCTGATTGAATGTAGCTAAATTATTTTGTATTCCATTAACTCCATTTGCAGGCAAAATTGATGAAGCATATCCTGTGGTTAAAATAATCCCTTCATCCATACCTAAGGTTGAAGATGTAACCGTGAAAGTACCTGATTGATTGCTGTTGCATAAAACGGTTGCATTAGTGATTGAAACCCCTGAACCAACAATTTTTTGTGCTAATATTATTGGATTATTGGTGTTAACTATATTCACTTGTGCCAATAATTGAACTGTATTTATTAAGCACATTACAACTAAAAAAACCCATTTATTGAATAAAATCTTAATCATTATAATACGTTTCTGTGTTTATTTATATAAAACCAATACATACTAATCTAAAATTATGCCAATCTATTTTTACTTGCGATAAAGTTAATTAATAATTTAGATTTAATTAAACTATTTAATTAAAATTACAATTTAATGACATATGATGAAGGCTCTTTTTTTACCGTCTCCCATTGATTACTACCATACTCAAATTACCTATCTTCAAATTATAAACTCTTTGTTTTTTTCCTGAAAATTGATTCTTTTTAGGCAATTTATACAAACTAACCACTTCCATCCTTTGGGGATATTTTTTCACTAACAATAAAAAAATATACCGTTTATTTTGATTAATTTCATAGTATATAGGGTTTTAGTATTTATTAAATTATTATTAAAGAATATTCAATCATTTATATTTAAACGAAAAGCAAAAATTATAAATATTGCTTTTGAGTTCAGCGCCTTATTTTCATAAAAGCTAATACCACATTTACTTTCAAAGAATTTTAGTAACGAAAATATCAATTAAGCGAATGGAGCTGTAAATACAATTTGAATCAAAA
>CANHNT010000032.1 GCA_947461985.1 Bacteroidota bacterium
AGATTTAGATTATGGTTCTTGTTATACATTCAAGGAATATTACAGTCAGAAAACTATTAACGAGGAAAGTTGGCAACATGAAAAAATATTTCTTAAACCAAAGTCATTTGACACTTCATATCAAGATATTGTAATTGACCCAAATGCAATAAATGAAAAGACCTTTAGTGTAATTGGAATATTTGATAGAGTAATAGAATAAATTTCAGCCAATGCAGCAGTCACAAACATTTGCAAGCCTCACAAACCAGCACACAAACCAGCACACAAGCCAAAGCTTACAAAAAAGTATGCCTACGCAACCGCACTGACACATCATCACAGATGATAAATCAACCACCATAGATAGAATTGCAATACAAATCATCCTAATCAAAAAAATCAAATCAATCACAGTTCAGACATTTAATGATAGTTTCTAAACCGTCATTTTTGTAATTAAATGATAAAGATCAAAAAGTATATCTTTGCTTTCGACAAACAAGAAGAGAATATCTATGAAACACAGCATCCACCCAACATCGCTCATCAAACGAATGGCAACAAGCATTTCGTTCAAAAAATATAAATTTAGTTATGAAGAGATATTTATTAATAGCCTTTATATTTATGCTGCTCTCGGCTTGTAGCAATGATGATGATGCGGGCAGAGGTCCAGTATATGTAAAACCAAGTGTTGACTACAAAGGCAAATATAGAAAAGGGCATCTTCGTATGCCAGTCAGCACTAAAAAGGATGCGGTAAAAAGTCAGTCCCGTTCAAGGTATTATTACCAAACCAGGGGTAAATACAGGCGCAAAAAAAAATAAGTATTTTTTTACTTTTGCTCCACGGAGCACATTTATTCTTTCAATGCCAGCACTTGAACGTCTTCTAAAAAGCGCATCGAGCACTTCGGGTGTTTTGCCAAAAAGCATACTTAATGTAAGCATTCCTAAACAAAACTACAGTACAAAGGACTATTTGGGATTGCGATTAATAGGGGCAATAAAAAACCCTATAAATGAGTATTTATAGGGTTTTAATAGTTTGAGCGGAGAAAGAGGGATTCGAACCCCCGGACCTGTAACAGTCAACAGTTTTCAAGACTGTCGCAATCGACCACTCTGCCATTTCTCCGTGGCAAATATAGGTTAACAAAAACGATAAATAAAAATATTTAGCAAAGAATATTGAATTATTTCAAACTTTTTTTAAAATGAATTAAATCGTTTAGTTTGTTGATGCACAAAAAAAAACTACTCAATAATTTGAGCAGTTTTTAAATGATATTTTTTCTAAATACAATTAAATAATCAACATGGCATCGCCATAACTAAAGAATCTGTATTTATTTTTAATCGCTTGTTTGTATGCTTCCATGGTCAATTCATGTCCCATAAATGCAGATACCATAATCAATAAACTTGTTTTTGGAAGATGAAAATTAGTAATCAATGAATTGGTCAATGAAAAATTATACGGAGGATGAATAAAAATATTTGTCCATCCTTCTGATGGTTTCAACATACCCGTTGTGGTAATCGATGATTCTAATGCACGAATAGAAGTTGTTCCGATGGCACAAATTTTACGACCATCTTCTTTGGCTTTATTTACAATTTTGCAAGCATATTCATCTACTTCATAATACTCTGCATCCATTTTATGTTTAGAAATATCTTCCACTTCAATGGGTCTAAAAGTTCCTAAACCAGTGTGCAAGGTAACTTCAGCAAAACGAACTCCTTTAATTTCGGCACGTTTAATTAACTCTCTGCTAAAATGTAAACCTGCAGTAGGGGCAGCAACAGCACCTTCTTTTTTTGCATATACCGTTTGGTATCTTTCTTTGTCAGAATCTTCGGGCTCCCGTTTAATGTATTTAGGCAAGGGGGTTTCACCCATGTTGTCTAAAATAACTTTCAATTCTTCGTTTGTTCCATCAAATAAAAATCGAATGGTACGTCCTCTCGAAGTGGTATTATCAACTACTTCAGCAACCAATGAATTATCTTCTCCGAAATAGAGTTTATTACCAACACGAATTTTTCGAGCAGGCTCCACAATTACATCCCACAAACGATTTTGTTTGTTTAACTCTCTTAATAAAAATACTTCAATTTTTGCACCTGTTTTTTCTTTACGACCATATAATCTTGCATTAAAAACTTTGGTATTATTTGCAATCATTACATCTTTATCGTCAAAATAATCTAACACATCTTTAAACATTTTGTGTTCAATGACGCCAGTATCTTTATGAACAACCATCAACTTGCTTTCATCTCTGTTTTTCGAAGGATATTGAGCAATTAAGTTTAAAGGTAAATCGTATGTAAACTGAGTTAATTTCATTTATTTTTTTTAAGTGTGCAAAAGTAACGAAATTATACCCAAAAAAAGCATTTTTTATTCGGATTAAAGCTAGAAACTATGCTTTTTCATAAAAAATCAATGATAAATAGAATTGATGTGCGGAATGATTAATTATTTATAAATTGCACAAATGGTAAAAATTGCAGTTTTTTGGTTTAGAAGAGATTTAAGATGGAATGATAATGCAGGCTTGTTTAATGCGTTAAAAGCACATCCCAATGTGTTGCCCATTTTTATTTTTGATAAAACAATTTTAGCAGAATTGCCCAAAAATGATGCACGGGTTGAATTTATTCATGAAGCGTTAATGAATATTCAAGAAACATTAATACAACACCAATCTTCTTTGAAGATATTTCATTCAACGCCTCAAGAAGCATTTGAAATATTAATGAAGGATTATGAAATAGAAGCTGTTTATAC
Source organism: Bacteroidota bacterium (assembly GCA_947461985.1). Taxonomy (GTDB): domain Bacteria; phylum Bacteroidota; class Bacteroidia; order Chitinophagales; family Chitinophagaceae; genus OLB11. The sequence goes on from CANHNT010000032.1 coordinate 2,783, forward strand.
GAATCATGATTATGAACCCTATGCTCAACAAAGAGATTCGGAAATTCAACATTTATTGCAAAAAAAACAGATTGAATTTAAAACATTTAAAGATCAAGTTATTTTTGAAAAAAGTGAAGTGGTAAAAGAGGATGGATTGCCTTATACCGTTTTTACGCCGTTTAGTAAAAAATGGAAAGCAAAATTGAATGATTACTTTTTAAAAGAATATCCAACAAATAAGTATGCCCATCATTTTTTTAAAACGAAAGCATTTCACTTTCCGAGTTTAAACGAATTGGGTTTTGAGCCGTCGGGAAAAGTATTTTCATCAACCGATTTTAATAAACAAATCATTACCGATTACCACAACACCAGAGATATTCCGTCGGTAGAGGGCACCACAAAAATGAGTATTCATCTGCGTTTTGGAACCATAAGCATTCGTCAATTGGCAAAAAATGCCTTGCAAATCAATGAAAAATATTTGAATGAATTAATTTGGAGAGATTTTTACCAAACCATTCTTTGGCATTTTCCTAAAGTCGTCAATCAATCGTTTAAATTAAAATACGACAACATTCAATGGAGAAACAATGAGCAAGAATTTAATGCTTGGTGTAATGGTCAAACCGGCTATCCAATTGTAGATGCAGGCATGCGAGAGTTGAATGAAACAGGTTGGATGCACAACCGAGTGAGAATGGTTGTGGCTTCATTTTTGACCAAACATTTATTAATCGATTGGCGTTGGGGTGAATCTTATTTTGCGTTGAAACTAAATGATTTTGATTTGGCCTCAAACAATGGAGGCTGGCAATGGGCTGCAGGCAGTGGTTGTGATGCGGCTCCTTATTTTAGAGTTTTTAATCCTTATTTGCAAACGGCTAAATTTGATAAAGACTTAAAATACATCAAAAAATGGGTTCCCGAATTTGAAGATTTTACTTATCCTAAACCCATTGTTGAACATGATTTTGCAAGAAAAAGATGTTTGGAAGTTTATAAAGCTGGATTAGATAATAATCAGTAAAATGCTAGAAAACTAAATCAACCTTTGACATCCAATGCATCTCTTAAGGCATTGCCTAAAATATTGAAAGCAAGCACAATGAGCATAATAGCAATGCCAGGAATAATTGCCAACAACGGACGATTGGTAATAATGAAATTGTAATTTTCTTTGATCATTAATCCCCACGACGAAACAGGTGGTTGAACGCCTATGCCTAAAAAACTTAAACCAGCTTCTATTAAAATGGCTGTTGCAAAATTGCTTGCCGCCATCACCATGGTTGGACCTAATACATTGGGTAAAATATGTTTTACAATAATTCTAAATGAGGAGTAACCCATCGTTTTAGCCACTTGAATATATTCGAGTTCTTTCAGCGACATCACTTGTCCACGAATTAATCGGGCTGTGCCAACCCACATGGTTAAACCCACCGCAATGAATATTTGCCAAAATCCTTTGCCTAATACAAACGTAATTGCAAACACTAAAAGGAGGGTAGGGATTGCCCAAATAACATTGATGAGCCAAGTGATTACTTGATCAGACCAGCCACCAAAATAGCCACTTACAGCTCCTAAAAATAAGCCAATGAATACAGATAAAATTACGGCAATAAAGCCAACGGCTAAACTCACTCGAGTGCCAATGAACAATCGAGAAAGCATGTCCCGACCAAACCTGTCGGTCCCAAGCCAAAATGTTTTTTTGATGATGAGTTCTTTTTCAATTTCAGCTTTTGGTAGAGAAGTAGCAATATTTAATTCTTTCAAAGAAAATAAAAGTTGCTCCTGGTTTTCATCATCAATAATATGATTGACTAAAATAGAATCATTTTTAAATACAAAATTTTTGATAGGAATTAAATCATAGTTCGTTTCTTTTCCGTTCAATAAAAATTGAAAAGCATTGCTGGGTTCAATAAGTTGGTTTTTTGTTTTCTTCAAAAATAAACAAGTGTAACCTGGTTTTTGAGTGCTAATTTCCACAATCATTCTGTTCGCATTGGGCGTATTGTCTGGCGAAAGTGGATACGCAAATAATGCAATTAAAATCGTCAAAAAAATAAAACACAAGGCAACCATTGCCGCTTTGTTTTTACGAAAGCGTTTCCAAAATCGGGAAGTGTTTTTTTCTGTTGACATTTAATTAAAAATTAAGCATTAAATATTATTTTACGATTCTTTCTTTCCAACGATAGGTTCCAAACTGTCCCATTAATCCTGAAATTAAAATATAGGGAATATGAATAAACTGCAAGATAAAGAAAGGATATAATTCTTTTTCTTTCTTAAAAAATTGACTGACAGGTTTTAAAAAAGAAAATTCGATTCCTGCTTTTAAAATGAGGAGTCCAAAAAAAGTGATTAAATTTTTGCTATTCTGCAATGAAAATAATTGAAGCAGTAAAAATGTCAAATTAAAAAAATAGACTAATCCCAATACGAATTTTATTCGTTTGTCTTTAAACTTGGTTGCTTTCGACGCCCAACGAATTCGCTGTTGCAAAAAGCTTTTTAAATCTTGCATGGGAGCAGTGGTTACAATAGCTTCGGAACATTTTAAAAAACCAGTTCGTGCAGGATATTTTTGATCAATTTTATACATCAATAACATGTCATCGCCACTGGCAATGTCATCAATATCTTTAAAACCACCCACTGCATTAAATGCATTTTTTGTATAGGCTAAATTGGCACCGTTACACATTGTGCCACTCTGGTTATTTACAATTGCACCCGTTATGCCTTGCATGGTCATAAAATCCAACGATTGAAATGTTTGAAAGAAGGAACCGTCATTGGCAAATTGAACAGGTGCCGCAATGAATTGATGTTTGTATTTTTCAAAATATTGAACCAAGCTCAACAACCAATAAGCACCCATTCTACAATCGGCATCTGTTGTCACAATTAAGTCGCCTTCGCTTTGTGCAATGGCTGTTTCAATGGCTTTCTTTTTATAGGCATTTAAAATTTTCCCATCCGTATGGTCCGATAAATCAATATATTTTACCCCTTGAAACGATTGAATAATTTGAGCGGTAGTATCTGTTGAATGATCATCCACAACAATAATTTCCATCAAATAAGTAGGGTAGTATTGCGATAAAATATCCTTCAATAAATGCTTGATATTTAATTCTTCATTTCTTGCAGGAATAATAATGCTAACTTTTGTTGAAGGTGTATATTGTTTATTGATGACAAAATTTGGCAAATGAGTCCAGCCATTTTTATAATAAAAAATAAGTGCGGAATAGCACAAAAAAAATACAACAGATATAAAAATAAGGATGGCAACCATTGAATAGACTTGCAATTTCATGAATATTTTCGGTAATGAAGCAATTCTGTTTTATTATTTTAAAAAAAGGAATCATACACAATCATATTTGTTTGTATTTTCACACACTGATAAATGATGAAACATGTCCTTTGGCTTTGCAGTTGGTATCCTAACGAAGTAGATAAATTTCGAGGCGATTTTGTGCAACGACAAGCTGTAGCCACTTCGCAATTCTGCAAAATTGAAGTAGTTCATGTGCTGTTTTGTGATGAAGACAATGCAACTGTTACCACAGTAAATGAAAATTTAACAGAACATATTTTTTATGTGAAGAAGAAAAATAAAGTTGTTGATTTTTTATTTTTTTATTTTATCCATCAAAAAATAAGAAGACAATTTAAAAATAAAATTGATTTAGTGCATGTTCAAGTCACTATGAATGCAGGTATAATGGCACTTATTTGGAAAAAAATATATAACATACCTTATGTCATTACAGAGCACTATGGAATTTACAATGATAAAATCGAGGATCGTTTTTCAAACAGAAGTAACATATATCAATTTGTTTGTAAACAGGTTTTTAAATATTCTAAATTATTAATTTCTGTGAGTGATTTTATAGCTGAAGGTATCAAAAAAGAAGTTTGTGATATAAAAGTAGAAATTGCTAACAATGTTGTTGATACTAATTTATTTTATCATCAAACCAAAGATGATAATTCGATATTTCAATTTGTTCATGTTTCAAATTTATCAACAAATAAAAATGTAATTGGAATTTTACAAGCTTTTGAAAAATTATTAAATAAGCAAAATAAAATAGAATTAATAATTATTGGAGGGGAACAATCTTATATTGATAAATTAATTAAAGATTTTATACATATTAAAGACAAAATAAAATTTGTAGGCGAAATTGAATATGCAGAAGTTGCGACATTGATTCAAAAAGGAAATTGTACTATTATTAATAGTAAAATTGAAAATTCACCTTGTGTAATAATTGAATCTTTATGTTGTGGAGTGCCAGTAATTGCTACTCATGTAGGAGGTATTCCTGAAATTATTTCAAAAGAAAATGGCATTCTTATAGAGTCAAATAATGTTCAACAATTAACAGACGCAATGAATGAGATTATCGAAAATAAATCAAATTACAATTCTATTGAAATAGCAACAAAAGCGATACAAAAGTATAGCTATGAAAGTGTTGGAAATAAAATAAATGAAATTTATAATTCGTTAATTCATTAAAAGAATATTTACACTGCGTTGCAAAATATTAAAGGCTATCTCTGCCATTAAATTTTCTTTATCTAATGTTGGATTCACTTCTGTTATTTCAAAACAACAAATTTTATGATTTTGCATCAATGAAGCTAAAATATCTTCTGCTTCACGTTCTTTTAAACCATTGGGTACTGGCGTTCCTGTACCTCTTGAAATGCTACTGTCCAAACTGTCTACATCAAATGAAACATAAATGTCATCGCATTTTTGCAAACTCAATAATGTTTGACGAACCACATGTGCAACTCCTTTTTTTCTAACTTCCGAAACAGGTATAACTTTAATGCCATGTTTTTTCAATAAATGATCTTCTTCTTTTTCAGTATCTCTTAATGCAATAAAAACAATGTCTTCGGGTAAAATTTTAGGACAAATGGAACCAATATTTTTCAAGTCATTCCAAAGTTTCAATGTCTCGGCATCTGGATTATGTACTTTGCTTTCTTTATTATCTTCACCCAACGAAATCGCTAAGGGCATACCATGCATATTGCCGCTTGGCGATGTAAAAGGCGTGTGCATATCTGCATGCGCATCAATCCAAACAATGCCTAATCTACTTTTTGGTTTTGCCATTTTTATACCTGCAATGGTTCCACCAGCACTGCTGTGGTCGCCAGCTAAAACCAACGGGAATAAACCTGATTTTAAATTTGTTTCAACTGCTGCTGCAACTCGTTCATAAATTGTTTTTATTCCTTTAATTCGTTTAGCATAAGGACTTCCAACAGGTTCATATAACAAATCATTTTCAGTTTCTACTTTATCACTTGGAAAATTTACAAAAAAGTTACTCATAAAATCCAACGCGGCTATTTTTAAAGCATCGATACCTAAACTGGCTCCTCGTGTTCCTGCTCCAATTTCAGATTTTACTTCTATAATTTTTATATTACGCATGTTACAAAAATACAAATCATTTCTAGTACTAAAAAATCCAAACTGATATTTATCATGACTTAAAATTTTCATTCTATTCAATTAAAAACCATATTTTTGCTTTCATTTAAATTTTTAAAATTCGAATTAAGAACATCAAAAAAATCATAATTCTAAAATCATAATTCTAAAGGATGGCACATTATTATTCATTAGGCAATATTCCACACAAGCGACATACTCAATTCAGAAAACCTGATGGAGGATTGTACAGTGAACAATTATTTAGTACAGAAGGGTTTAGTTACAACTACTCGTTGCTTTACCATGTTCATCCACCCACTATGATTATTAAATCAGAAAAGCCTAAAGATATCAATCCGGTCATAGCAACAGATAATATTTTGAAACATCGTAGTTTTCAAGGGTTTAAAGTAAAACCAATTGCAGACTATTTAGAAAGTAGAAAACCTGTGCTCGTAAATAGTGATTGCCACATTACGTTAGCGGCTCCTCAAGAAAGCATGACCACTTATTTTTATAAAAATGCGGATGCCGATGAAGTCATTTTCATCCATGTAGGAACTGGAAAAGTATTAACTCAATATGGCGAATTGCCTTTCTCTTATGGAGATTATATTGTCATTCCAAGAGGAACAATCTATCAAATCACATTTGATACATCCGAAAACCGCTTGTTTATTGTGGAATCCTTCGGTCCCATTCGTTTTCCTAAACGATATAAAACAACCGAAGGTCAACTCATGGAACATGCTCCTTTTTGCGAACGAGATATTCGTAAACCACAAAATTTAAAAACCCACGACGAAACCGGAGAATTTATCATCTACACCAAAAAGAAAGGATTGCTTTATCCCATAACCTATGGCACACATCCATTTGATGTGGTCGGTTGGGATGGTTTTGAATATCCTTATATTTTCTCAATCCACGATTTTGAACCCATTACTGGACGAGTGCATCAGCCACCTCCCGTTCATCAAACCTTTGATGGTAAAGATTTTGTAATATGCTCATTTGTACCTCGTTTATACGACTACCATCCCGATGCAATTCCTGCGCCATACAATCATAGCAATATTGATAGCGATGAAGTTTTATACTATGTCGATGGCGAATTTATGAGTCGTAAACACGTCGAAAAAGGCATGATTACCTTGCACCCAAGTGGCATACCGCATGGCCCACACCCAGGAGCTGTAGAAAAAAGCATCGGTAAAAAAGAAACGCCTGAGCTAGCCGTAATGGTCGATACTTTCCGTCCATTGCATTTAACAAACTATGCAGTAGAAATTGAAGACGAAAATTATGAAATGAGTTGGGCAGAGTAAATAATGAGGAAAGTTGAATTTTTTAAAAAAAATACATTTTTTGAAATCATCGACATATACTTTAATCATCGCAATTGCGACGCTCCGTTCAACAGCAAATTTTTTTTCAGCTTTTAACATAAACGTACTAAATTACTAAAAATCACAACCAACTAAAAAACTAAACACTAATAATTAAAAACTTTTAAAATGACAGACTTTTTACCATTAAACGGAACTGATTACATCGAATTATATGTTGGCAATGCAAAGCAAGCCGCTCATTACTACAAAACGGCCTTTGGCTTTCAAGCACTAGCTTATGCCGGTCCCGAAACAGGTGTTCGAGATAGATCGTCATATGTTTTAGTTCAAGACAAAATACGATTGGTATTGACATCTCCGTTAAACTCGAATCATCCAATTGCAGAACACCACAAAAAACATGGCGATGGCGTAAAAGTATTGGCGCTTTGGGTAGACGATGCGTATAAATCGTATGAAGAAACCATGAGCAGAGGAGCAAAATCATACATGGAACCTACCACATTAACAGATGATCATGGAGAAGTTCGGATGGCAGGAATTCATACCTATGGAGAAGTTGTGCATGTATTTGTAGAACGTAAAAATTATAAAGGAGCATTTATGCCAGGGTTTATCGAATTAAAAAGTGAATACAATCCAAAACCAGCCGGGTTATTATTTGTGGATCACTGTGTAGGAAATGTTGGTTGGGATCAAATGAATCCATGGGTTAAATTTTACGAAGACGTAATGGGTTTTAAAAATATTTTAAGCTTTGATGACAAGGATATCTCTACCGAATATTCTGCATTAATGAGTAAAGTGATGAGCAACGGAAATGGATATGTGAAATTTCCAATTAACGAACCAGCAGAAGGAAAGAAAAAATCGCAAGTTGAAGAATATTTAGATTATTATGAAGGTGAAGGCGTTCAACATATTGCGGTTGCTACCAATAACATCATTGAAACCGTTACCGATTTAAAAAATAGAGGAGTCGAATTTTTAAAAATTCCTGCTACGTATTATGAAACGGTCTTAGATCGAGTAGGTAAAATTGACGAAGACTTAAAACCATTAAGCGAACTAGGCATTTTAATTGATAAAGATGAAGAAGGTTATTTACTTCAAATTTTTACCAAACCAGTAGAAGATCGTCCTACCATGTTTTTTGAAATCATTCAACGAAAAGGAGCGAAAAGCTTTGGTAAAGGGAACTTTAAGGCTTTGTTTGAAGCATTAGAACTTGAACAAGACGCTAGAGGAAATTTATAAAACAATCAATCATTTTATTAAAAAGAGTAGTTTCACAACTGCTCTTTTTTTTTGAAAAAAAGTGAATTGGTATAAATGTATTTTTTGAGTTAATATTCTAACAGAACCGAATAGCTAATTTAAAAGGCTATATAAAATTGCCTTTACTCATCGAAACCAATTCGTTTTTTCTACTGGGTTGTCAAATTAAACTAAAATAGATTTTAATTAAATCTTGTAGAGGAAATGGTATAAAAAAAAGCTACTCAAATGAGTAGCTTTTTCAATAGTATGTATTGAAAATTATTTACCAGCTAAGTGCGCTTGCACTTTTTCTTTGTGAATAATTTGCTCTTTAAAAGTATAGGCACCAGTTTTTGGGCTACGAACTGCACGAATTACTTTTGTCCAGTTTTTAGCTTCTGCTGAAGCTTTTAAATCTTTAATTTTCGAGTTTTTTGAAGCTGCTTTTGCCATGATTTAATTATTTAATTTCTTTGTGAACAGTATATTTTTTCATGATAGGATTAAGTTTTTTCAACTCAATACGCTCAGGAGTATTTTTTTTATTTTTTTGAGTAATGTAACGACTTGTTCCAGGTAAACCTGAATCTTTATGTTCTGTACATTCTAATATTACTTGAACTCTATTGCCTTTTTTTGCCATTTTAGTTATTTTTTATTGTTTGGACTTAGATTTTTTGACCTTCAGCACGTAATCTTTTTACGACGTTGAACAAACCTTG
>CANHNT010000033.1 GCA_947461985.1 Bacteroidota bacterium
AATGATGGTGATTTAACTCAAAAATTATCACACCCTAAAAATAATGTCAAAAAAATATATCAAGTAGTTTTAGACAAGCCACTTACAAAAGGTGATTTTGAAAAAATTGTTGAAGGAATTGTATTAGAAGACGGTCCGGCTCCTGTAGATGAATTAGCATTTACTGACCAAAAAGATAAACGAGAAATTGGCATTGAAATTCATATTGGACGAAATAGAATTGTTCGTAGAATTTTTGAAAGTTTGGGTTATCAAGTAAAAACATTAGACCGTGTTTATTATGCTGGCTTAACAAAAAAGAATGTGCAACGTGGTAAATGGAGAGAGTTAACCGATAAGGAAATTTTGTTTTTAAAACATTTTAAGTAAAATGAAGTTAGAGATTTTATACGAAGACAATGAATATGTTTTCATCAATAAACCACCTGGAATTCTTTCAATTCCTGATAGACATAATGCCGAAATTTTAAACATTACAGGTGCACTTCGAAAAATATATGGTAACATATTTATTGTACATAGATTAGACAGAGAAACTAGTGGTTGCATTTGTTTTGCAAAGGATGAAGATACGCATCGGTATACTTCTAAATTATTTGAAAGTAGAGATGTTGAAAAATATTATCGAGGAATTATTCATGGTACGCCACCAACACCAAGTGGACGAATTGAGGAAGCCATCATGGAACATCCAACCATAAAAGGGAAAATGATCATTAATGCAAAGCAAGGCAAACCAAGCATTACAGAATATGAAACGCTAGAATCATTTGGAATGTTTTCTTATCTGTCATTCAAATTATTAACAGGAAGAACGCACCAAATAAGAATCCATTGCAGCAATATGGGAAACCCTTTAGTTTGCGATGGCTTGTATGGAAAAGATACTCCTGTGTTTATCTCGTCACTTAAAAAGCGATACCATCTCTCAAAAAATGAAGAAGAGGAAAAGCCAATTTTAAGCAGAATTGGATTGCATGCATATCAACTCACATTTAAACATCCCAATGGAAAAGTACTGGCAATAGAAGCTCCTTTGCCCAAAGATATGAGTGCGATGTTAAATCAATGCAGAAAATGGTTAAAATAAATAAAAATTAAAATAATCAAAAAAGGTTAATCAATTGTGGTTAACCTTTTTTAATTTTAAGCCATGCAACAAACACATTTTTATCATCATTTAATTGATATCGAAAACAAACGAATTTATCCTGCTGAAATAATTATTTCCAAGGATAAAATAATATCTATTAAAGAAACAGATAAACGTTGCGAAAATTATATTTTACCTGGTTTTATTGATGCCCATGTTCATGTTGAAAGCTCCATGCTAATTCCTTCAGAGTTTGCTCGTTTAGCTGTCAATCATGGAACGGTTGCAACCATAAGCGACCCACATGAAATAGCCAATGTGTGTGGCATCGAAGGCGTTGAATATATGATTGACAATGCAGCTAAAGTTCCTTTTAAATTTCATTTTGGTGCGCCTTCTTGTGTGCCGGCAACTTCGTTTGAAACAGCAGGAGATATCATAGACTCAACAGGAATTGAACAATTATTACAACGAGACGATATTTATTATTTATCAGAAATGATGAATTACCCGGGCGTACTTTTTAAGGATGAAGAGGTGATGAAAAAAATTGCTTTAGCGCATCAATACAACAAACCTGTAGATGGGCATGCACCGGGTTTAAGGGGTGAACAGGCCAAGCAATATATTGAGGCAGGCATCTCAACAGACCACGAATGTTTTACCAAAGAAGAAGCTGAAGATAAATTAAAATTTGGGATGAAAATTTTAATTAGAGAAGGAAGTGCGGCTAAAAACTTTGATGCTTTAATTGATTTATTGGATGAGCATTTTGAAAATATGATGTTTTGTTGTGATGATAAACATCCTGATGAATTGGTTTTACATCATATTAATATGCATGTAAAACGTGCTTTGGCAAAAGGAAATGATTTGTATAAAGTATTGCAAGTGGCTTGCATAAATCCAGTGAAACATTATAAAATGAATGTTGGATTATTGAACGAAAATGATTGTGCCGATTTTATTGTGGTTAATCATTTAGAAGATTTTTCTATTTTAAAAACGGTCATTAATGGAACTGTTGTATCAGAAAATGGGATGACTAAAATTGAATCAATTGATGAAAAGATGATCAATCGATTTGATTGTAATGAAAAAAACGCAGCTGATTTTAAAATAGAGGGAAATCCATTCAATCAAAAAATAAAAGTCATTGAAGCTTTAGAAGGACAATTAATTACAAAAACGGTTATCGCCAACGCAAAAATTGAAAACGACCATATCGTTTCAGATATTGAAAATGATGTATTGAAAATGGTAGTTGTCAATCGATATTTTGATGCTCCTGTTGCTGTTGGATTTATTAAAAATTTTAATTTAAAAGCAGGCGCCATAGCCAGCACGGTTGCACACGACAGCCACAATATTATTGCTGTAGGAATTAATGACGAAGAAATTTGCAATGCAGTCAATGAATTGGTTAAATGCAAAGGAGGTGTTTCTGTCGTCAATAAACAGGAGAGATATACATTGCCATTGCCAGTAGGTGGTTTAATGAGTAATGAAAAAGCTGAATTGGTTGCTGAAAAATATTCATCCATCGATAAACAAGCAAAAGCACTAGGATGTACCCTAAATGCACCTTTTATGACACTTTCATTTATGGCATTGTTAGTTATTCCTCAATTAAAATTAAGCGATAAAGGTTTGTTTGATGGAGGTGCTTTTCAATTTGTAGATTTATTTGAGAATTAAAATTTAAATTTGATTATGAAAAAAATATTATTGGCTGTTTTTATACTCAGTGCATTGCATGCAGTTGCACAATTGCCAGAAACGATGGTCTATTTATTGAATGTTCAAAAAACACCTAAAGGGTATAATTTTTTACCTCCGAAAATGATTTCCAAAAAAATAGGCTATATCAATCAGCCCTATTTTAGTCCAGATGGGAAATATTTATTTTATGTCAGTTCAATAGACTCGACCAACACGGAAATTTTTAGAATAGATTTAGGAAATAAAAAATTGAAATCAAAAAGAATTACGAAAACCAACGAACCAGAATATTCTCCTAAGTACACACCAGACATGAGTTTGATATCCTGTGTGAAAGTTGAAAAAGATAAAACAACTCAACATTTTTACACCTATAACATGAAAGGCAAAAAGCCGTTAAATATTTTGCCGGATATGAAATCCATTGGCTATTACGAATGGATTTCACAAAATGAATTTCTCTCGTTTGAATTGCCCGAACCTTTTTATTTAGTAAAACATGTAATTTCAAATAATTCAAAAGATACCTTGGCAACTCATGTGGGACGAACTTTTTATTTTTTAAGAAACAAATCTAAAATAATATACCTCGACAAAACAGATTCGTTGCATTGGCAAATAAGATCAGTTGCTGCCGATAATTTAAAAAAATTAAAACCTAAAAAAGCGGTTGAAAATCCTATTATTACAGAAACATTAGAAGGCGAAGAAGACTACTGTTTTTTGATGGATGGCAGTATTTTAATGGGGCACAATGGCGTTATTTATATCAAAAAAAATCCGTTTAAAAATTCAACTGCTAAATGGGAAGAATTACTTGATTGTAGAAAATATGGCTTTGATAAATTTTATAGAATTGTAACTAATTTTGACAATACTAAAATTGCTTTAGTCGCATTTAAAGGCAAGAAACCTTAAAATATTTTCCTTATCTTTTTCTTGAAATAATAGCTTCTGATTTTTTTATTTGCTTGGTATGTAACCCATGCAGAGCCTGCACCTAAAACTGCGCCTGCAAAAACATCACTTGGGTAATGTACCCCAATATGCATTCTTGAATAAGCAACCGAACTTGCCCATAAATAGGATGGGGCAATGATGTGCCATTTTCTAAAATTTAAACTTAAGGAAGTGGCTGTGCAAAATGCATTGGAGGTATGACCAGACGGAAATGAATATGTTGTTTCGGTTGCTAATGGTTTCAAAAATGGATAAGTAACCGCCGGTCTATCTCGATTTACTGCTCTTTTTAATATGTACGTTGCTCCTGTATTTGCTATGACCGCTAACGACATATTAATTCCTTTTTGAATGATTGAAGTGTCTTTATTAAGCAATCCCATACCACACACGAACAATGGTGTTGCTATGCCTACTGCATATTCCGAATTAGAAATAAATTGCATGGTCCCATCTAAGTTTTTGTTTCTGTTGAGATTTATTTCTTTTAAGGCGTTGATGTCAAAATTTTGAGCAAATAAATGATTTGATATCAATAAAAGAAATAACAAACTTAATTTTTTCATTACATTTAAAAATAGATTTCGAAGATACAAAGTATATTTACATCGAATGAAAAACTACTTCGTTTATATTATTTTTATAGCCATCAGTTTAGTTGTTTTGGTAAACTGCAACAGCGAACAAAAAGAAAGTCCGTACTTAAACGTTCAAGATAAAAATGCACATTATGTAGGTATGCAAGAATGTAAAACTTGTCATTGGCAAATTTATGAAACCTTTATTCAAACGGGTATGGGCAAAAGTTGGGATATAGCAAATAAACAAAAATCTGCAGCCGATTTTTCTCCTTCAAAAGCATTGGTATACGACTCTGTCAACGATTTTTATTACAAACCTTTTTGGAATGGAGATAGTTTATATATTTTAGAATATCGATTAAATGGGAATGATACGGTTCATAAACGCTTAGAAAAAGTGAGTTACATTGTAGGAAGCGGACAACACACAAATTCGCACATTATTAATATCAATGGATATTTGCATCAAGCACCCATTACATTTTATACTCAAAAAGGAAAATGGGATTTAGCACCTGGTTTTGAAAAAGGATTGAATGCCCGTTTTGATAGAAAAATTGAGATGGAATGCATTACCTGTCACAATGGTTATCCTCAATTTGATGAAGGCAGTTTTAATAAATTTTCGACTGTTGCTTTAGGAATAGATTGCGAACGTTGCCACGGCCCAGGCAGTATTCATGTAGACAATAAACGAAAAGGCGATATTGTAGATACCTCTAAAGGCCCAGACTTTTCAATTGTCAATCCTCGAAGAATGACCACAGACCAACAAAATAATTTGTGCCAACGATGTCATTTGCAAGGCATCACTACATTAAACGACAATAAAACATTTGTTGACTTTAAGCCTTCGCAAGAATTAAAAAAAACCATGAATACCTTTATGCCGGTTTATGAAGGCAGTGAGCAAAACATGATTATGGCAAGCCATGTGGAACGAATGAAGATGAGCAATTGCTATATTAATTCTGGCAAAATGAGTTGTATCAGTTGCCACAATCCGCACGTGAGCGTGAAGTTTACAAAAAATGACGTTTATATTAATGCTTGTAAATCATGTCATCCATCTAATAAATTATGCAAGCCTGACAACCTACAAACCACAACCGAAAACTGTATAGCCTGTCACATGCCGAAGAACGGCAGCATCGATATTCCACATGTTGCAGTCACCGATCATTATATCCGAATCCCGAATAAAAAAATTTCCAATTCGAATAAAAATGAAATTTCTAAATTTTTACAATTAAAATGCTACAACAATGATCACCCTGAAAACAGCATTAGAGCCAGGGCGTTTTTAGAATTTTATGAACGATATACTCCCAATAAAGCATTTTTAGACAGTTCATTTTACTATTTATCTAAAGCTGGAATTGATGTAGAAAATGATTTTGATAAAGATTTAATTCGAGCATATTATTTAAAAGAAAACTACGTAAAAATTATTGCCCTTTCAGAAAAGCATCCATCAACCACTGTTCTTGATGCGTGGACAAACTATCGCATTGGAGAAGCATTTTATTCCATCGAAAATTATACTAAAGCGATTGAATATTTTAAACAAGCCTGTAAACTAAAACCTTTCGCTTTAGATTTTCAAAACAAATTAGCAACAACCTATGTGGCCAATAATAATTTAATGGAGGCAAAAAAAGTGTGTCAATTTATTATCAAGGAGCATCCTCGATATGGCTTAGCAAATTTTAATTTAGGATATATCGCTATGCAAGAAAACAATTTGCCGCTAGCAAAATTCTATTACGAAAAATCATTGCAAATTAATCCAGACCATGTTCAAACACTCATTAATTTGGCAGTTATTTATTATCAAACCAATCAAAAAAATTATATTAAACCGTTGCTTTACCGAGCTTTAAAAAAAGAACCTGCGAATGAAAAAATTAAAGCGATGCTTGCCGATTTGAAATAAAAAAAATACAGATCAGCTTACAATTAATAAAATTACTGTTGTAAAACAGCGAATGAATTGGTTTTTTTTATTTACTTTAGTATTTAAATAAAACACAAAAATATGACACAATCATTTAATGAAATGAAAGACATGGCACTTGCCAAATTAGAAAACAAATGGGGCAATGCTGCATTGGTCGTTTTAATCGCTATGATTATCACAGGGGCAACCAATTTTATTCCTGGAGCTAGCCTAATTATCGGAGGTCCTATATCCTTAGGGATGGCAATTTATTTTTTACGAATTTCGAGAGATGAACCGGTAGAAATTAATAATTTATTTGATGGTTTCAAACAATTTGGAAATGCATTGGGTGCTTATTTATTAATGCTGTTAATTATCATTTTGGGCTTTATCCTATTAATTGTTCCAGGTATTATTGCTGCTTTAGCACTCTCTCAAACATTTAATATCATGCACGACGAACCTAATTTAGGACCCATAGAAGCTATGAAAAAAAGTCATGAAATGATGAAAGGGCATCGGGGCGATTACTTCTTATTAAATTTAAGTTTTATTGGTTGGGCACTACTTTGTATTTTAACAATCGGTATTGGCTTTCTATTTTTAGCACCCTACGCCTCAGTAACAAACGCCATTTTTTATAATAATTTAGTTGATTATCATAACAAAGACATTAAAGAATTAGGCAGTCATTTAGAAGTGTTAGAATATTAACTCCAAAAAACCGGTTAGAAATTTCTAACCGGTTTTTGTAAGATGTATATTTTCGTTACAGTCTTTATGTTCTCAGAAAATTAAAATGATATCATAAAGGGCTAACCTGCCTATTTGTGCAAATTATAAATCTGCTTAGTTGTTAAAACTAGATAATTTTCAGAACATCTCGCTCAACGGAAGCTAATTGCCTATTGATAAATTGGCTATAGTAAAATTTAATATTGCTCAAAATAAAAATAAATTAATTTTACTCCAAATAATTATTTATGCGCCACTTATTGTTTGTCTTCAGTATGATTTGCCTATTATCTTGTACAAGAAATACGATCATTATTCAAAATTCTGAACAGAACATTGAAGAGGATCCACGAACGTCTAAAATTCAACTCATTCATGCATCTCCTGGTACAGCTGGTATCAAACTTTGGCAAAATAATGCCACAGAGCTATCGGTAGGGCGGTATTACAAAAGTTTCACTCAATATTTTCCAATTCAGACAGGAAGTACACAATTTGCCATAAAACGTTCCTCTACGAATATGTTATTAAATTCGTTCCCTGCTGTTATTAAAGAAGGCTCATTGTACTCTTTATTTGTTTGTGATTCACCGTCTCGAATAACGCCTGTTTTAATCTATGATAACCCATTGCCAACAAAATCAGATCAAGCACAAATTCGTTTTGTAAATATACTTTCATCTGGAGAATCATTGGATTGTGTCATTAAACAAAATACTTTTTTTAAAGGGATAGATTATAAAAATGCGAGTGAATATATGTACACGAGTCCAGGTCTTCTAACTGCTTCTGTGAAAATATCTGCCAGTGGAAAAACATTATTGTCTGACATACTATTTTCCTTAGATGCCGGAAAAAACTACACCATTTTTGTAAATGGATTTTCTTCATTAACCGGTGCCTCTGGAGCAGATGCTCTTATCATGACAAATTTATAAGGTCTATTTTTTATATCGAAGTCCAACATAAAAATTTCGTCCCATCGTGGGTCCCCAAATGAGTGAGCCATCAAAGTATTGTCCAAATGGATTGCTGCCATCAATGATGGATATATGTTGCATATAGTTCAATAAATTTTCGCCACCTGCATACACTTCCAATCCTCTTTTTAGCACTTTGTTAATATGTGCATTCATGGTTATATAGGATGGCGATGTAGCGGCAAACTGCAAATTAGCAGGATTAAATTTTGTGGTTGGAATGCGCTTTGGCCCAATGTATTGCAAAGTATAATCGAACGACCATTTTCGTTTTGTGGTGTAAGACAAATTAATGAAAGCACGATGTTTTGCATTCAATGGTTTTTGCATCAATTTGTTTTCGTAAGTGGCTTGCACATCATGCAAACGATAGGCAATGCGAACATCAAACTTTCTGATAAGTTCATAATCCAATTGAATTTGAAAACTATTGGCAAACGATTTTTGTGTTGAATTGTAGAATTTAATAAAATTAGTTTCTTCCCAATCAACCACCACCTGATTCATAAAACGCGTGTAATAATAATCGGTGCTAATGCTGCCTGGACGGTAATTGAGTTTAAACTTATAGGTAGCATTGACTCCTCCATTCCAAGCTTTTTCATTTTGTAAGCCATACACTCCATTGCTTTGTGATGGCATGAGCAACACCGCTCTGTTGGTTGAAAACAA
The DNA here is from genome assembly GCA_947461985.1 of Bacteroidota bacterium. Lineage (GTDB taxonomy): Bacteria > Bacteroidota > Bacteroidia > Chitinophagales > Chitinophagaceae > OLB11. The sequence goes on from CANHNT010000033.1 coordinate 8,686, forward strand.
GCCCAAGTTTTCGGAGAAAACAGTAGCCGTTCGATACGCTTTTCCAATGGATGCTCTAAACGACAATTGGTCGATAGGCGCATAGCGAATATGAAATCGAGGCGTGAAATAAACGCCATATAAATTATGATAATCCGTTCTGACTCCCAATACGGCATTTACTTTTTTAGAAAATGTATGCGCATATTCTGCAAAAATACCGGTAGTCATTTCTTGATTTGTATAGCTGGTTTGCAACACGTTTTCTTTTCTATCAATAAAATTAAAAGTGCCTCCAATTTTAAAAATTCGATTGGTGTTTTTTACAATGGTTTGAAAAATGTAATTGGCATAAGCTGAATTTTCATTGGCATCATATTGCTTTCTTCCAAATTGCATGTTTTGCGTGTGGTTCGAAAATGCTAATTGCAAGCCCATGCTTTTCCATGGTTTGTGCTCATATACCTTCCCAATTTTCGACCAAGCATCCAAGCGATTGGTATTTAATTTCATGCCCCAATAATTGCTGGTTTGTGGATTTTCATTTTCCGAAAAATGAAAGGAGCCGCCCCAATTTTTGAAGTAATTATATTTGACACCCAATTGCAACTCACGGCCTTTTTTGCCAAACAGCATCCAACGATTGGAACCAATGAAGGAATTCCCCATGGGTTGGTCGATGAAGTGATCGTGGTTTTGATCTACTTTGAGCCATTGCGTTTTTGCATGCAAAAACAAATTGGTATACACTTTTTCTGCTGGCTCAAATCGGAAATACGCATTGGCTTCTGTGCGTCCTTGATTGCTTTGATACAGATTGTAAAATTGTTTGTCGCCTTCCATTGGCTTACGCAATTCAATATTTATTTGTCCTGCCAAACCTTCAAAACCATTCACTACACTGCCTGTACCTTTGCTCAATTGCATGCCTTCTATCCATTGCCCCGGTGTAAAAGTCAATCCTGTAATTGCAGCTAAACCCCTTACTTCGGGAATATTTTCTCGGGTAATTAAGGTATTAGGTCCCGATAATCCGAGCAGTTGAATTTGCTTATAGCCAGTGACTGCATCCGTAAAAGCAACGTCTACACTTGGCGTAGTTTCAAAGCTTTCACTCAAATTGCAACAAGCTGCTTTCAATAATTCTTTACTGCCAATGAGCTCCATTTTTTGAGAAGTGAGCATCGTAATTTCAGTAGGAGGTCTTCGTTTAGAAATAATTACCCCTTTGCTTTTTACCAAGTAAGGAAAAACAATTTTCAAATCCTTTTTGAAGTCAGTGAGTTGAATGGTATCGTTTCCAATGCGATCATTGATTACCACAATTTGTTTCGCCGTTTCAGGAATACTGAATTCAAATTTCCCTTCTTTATCCGTAAACGTATATACTTTTTTAGAAAAAACAATTTTAATTCCAGCCATGGGAATTTCTGTTTGATTCATTTTTTTCTCAAAAATACTTCCATGAATATGTACTTCGTTTTGTTGCGCAAAAATTGAAGTAAAAGGAAATAGTAAGAAACTAAAAAAGGAACAAACGCGTACTAAAGACAACTTAGTCGTGTAAGCAAGCATTGGTTCTGTAGGCGCAACAACTTGGTAATTTTTTATATTTTTTTTCGTTGCCTGTATGCAATCTTGTATCGTGTCCGATGTTTGCAACTGCTAAAGAAATTTTTTCTAAAGAGGTTTTTTCAGCATTGTAAATTACGGTTAGCAAATCTTTTTCTTTGTTCCACGATGCCGATTTTACGCCTTTAATAAACGCTGCATCTTCAATTCGCTCTCTGCATTCTCCACAATTTCCTTGTACCGAAATCGTGTCTGTAATAACGTTTGATTGTGCTTTTATTTGATTTGTTGCAAAAGCCAAAAGCAACATGAATACTAATTTGATGATTGTATGTTTCATTGTAAATATTTTTAATAATTAAGAATGCCAACTTCCCTTTTTTTGGAAAGGAATATGAGGGACAGGCACTTAACTATAAAATATAAATGAATGGACTTTTTTGTATATAGGAATTAAAAATAAATCATCTGGCGGCCTTGGTATAGATGATTTGAAAAATATACTTTTTGGTTGCTGAAATTGAAAAACGGTAGAAAAAGAAATTGGTTTTAGCACCATTGCATCTAGTCCAGAAAATTGAAAAGCTATTTTAGATTGCAATTGCTCATCCGAAATTTTTACGGTCTTAATTTCATCTTTGCAACAATCTTCTGTAGCCGATTTTGATGTTTCTTTTTCCTCGTCACAACAACAACTTGCTTTGTCAAATAAATTAAGCGAAGCCAAATTGCCACTGCAATAATGCAACGAAACAACCAATCCTAATGAAAAGAAAAGGTAAATGCTTAATAACGATATGGAGAAAAAGCGTTTCAATTGAAATGCAAAAATAAACAATCCTTTTTTAGATTTAGTTAATACAATAAAAAAACCTCTTTACTATTTTATAATAAAGAGGTTTTATATCATTTCATCAGAGCCCTCTTTGGGAGGACAAGGAGGTTGTTAAATATCCAATGTGCTTAATACATCATTCATGTTTCTTACCGCATCAGCCGATTTGTTGAAAGCAGCTTGTTCTTCTTCGTTTAATTTGTAATCAACGATTGATTCCCAACCATTGCGACCAACGATTACAGGAACGCCCATGCAAATATCGGTTTGTCCATATTCACCTTCTAACAAAACGCTGCAAGGAATAATGCGACGCTCATTGCGTAAAATGCTTTCAACTAAAAATGCTCCAGCAGCTCCTGGCGCATACCAGGCACTTGTACCTAATAAACCAGTCAACGTAGCACCACCAACCATGGTATCTGCAGCCACTTTTGCTAAGGTTTCCTCAGAAGCAAAGTTTGAAACGGGCATGCCCATGTAGGTAGCCAAACGCGTTAACGG
>CANHNT010000034.1 GCA_947461985.1 Bacteroidota bacterium
CATTTAGAACAGTTTTGACAGCAGGTTTAGGTATTCAATTTAAATTAGGTAGAAAAGTTTCATTGTCTATTGAAGACAAATGGTCTTACACAAATGATGATTTAATTGATGGACAAAGATGGCAAGAATTTCCTCTACCAGGGTATGGTGGTTCGGCTATGACTCGTGACTTTGATACGTATAACTATTTGTCATTGGGTTTAAATATTCATTTAGGAGGAAAATCAGTTGAACCATTATGGTGGATGAACCCATTAGATTATGGCTACACAGAATTAAAAAGACCTAATAGCACTGGAAATTGTGATGTTGATACAGATGGTGATGGTGTTTCTGATTGTTTCGATCGTTGTCCAGATACTCAAGCTGGAGTTGCTGTTGATACCCACGGTTGCCCAATCGATACAGATGGTGACGGTGTTCCTGACTTTAAAGATAAACAATTAATTACCCCTACAGAGTGCCAACCAGCTGATGCTGATGGTATCGGGACTTGTCCTGATCCTGAATGTTGCGCTGGAAAAGTTACTCCAGTTGGTTGTGGTGGAATTACAGGTGGTTCAATTGGATTTATATCAGGGTCATCTAAATTAGGTACTAGTTCTATGGCTACATTATCAAGATTATCTTCAGCAATGAGAGCAAATCCTACTTGTCAAGTAGTAGTAATGGGTAATGGAAGCGGTAGCAAAATTGATCAACAACGTTCATGGGATAGAGTAAATGCAGTTATTAATTACATGGTAGATAACCAAGGAATTGATAGAGATCGATTTATTTTCCAATATGGTCAAAATGGAAACAATAACTCAGTAGATTACCGTTCTGCTGGTGAAGGCGAAGAAGGACCATCAAATATGCCCCCTCCTTTTCCAAATTTAAGAAGAGATTAATATTGAATAATAAAAAAGGTTGAAAATCATTTTAACCTTTTTTGTTAATTTAGTATTTTATTTTTTTTTTGTAAATAAAACTATTAAGTTTGTAAAATATAACTATCGAGTAACTATTATTATTATTAAAAATTAAATTTATGGCAAGTAAAAAGTATCTATTAATGGCAGGAGTTGTAACCCTGTTATCTGCCTACCAAAGTAAGGCACAAGAAAATTTAGGAATGTACAAAGGAGCAGGATATGATATCTCAGATTCTTCTTTAATTCCAGCAAATAGACAAGCACAACAAACAGATTTTACAAACGGACAATATGATTTTCCTGCAAAGCCCCGTAATCAATGGGAAATTGGAATTTCTGGAGGCATGTTAAATGTATCTGGTGACGTTCGTTCTAAAACAATCTTTAATGGTGCAGAAAAACCATTAAATACTTTAGGATGGGGATTATCTGTAAGAAAAGCATGGGGATATGTTATCTCAACAAGATTGCAATTTTTGCATGGGAATGCTTCTGGATATAACTGGCAAGCAGCTCAAGGCTATTGGGGACATACTGCCAATCCAATTTATGCAGCACACGGAGCAGCAATTCCAAATGTATATTATAACTATTCAACTACAATTAATCAATTATCTGTGGATGTAATAGCATCATTAAACAATATCAGATATCATAAAGCTAGAAATAAAACAAATTTTTATGCATTATTAGGAGCTGGCTTAATGACGTATAACACGAAAGTAGATATTAAAAACGCTTCTGGTGCATTGTATTCTGCAGCTGATTATGCAAAAGCAACTGCTGGGATTACTAATCCTGGTTATTCTGATAGAAAAACAATCAATAAAAATTTAAGAGATATATTTGATGGAGATTATGAAACTCAAGCTGAAAGTCATGAGAATAGAAGTTCATTTTTAAATGGAACTTTACGTCCAGTTTTTTCAAGTGGTTTAGGGGTTCAATATAGATTAAGTAAAATGGCAACTCTTCAAATTGAAGATAGAATGAGTGTGACTATGGATGATTTAATTGACGGTCAACGTTGGCAAGAACAACCAGCTAGTACAAGTGGTTTAGTATCATCATCTATGACTAGAGATTATGATAATATAAACTATTTCTCAGTAGGTTTAAATTTAAATATTGGTGGTCGTTCAGTTGATCCATTATGGTGGATGAATCCTAACGATTATACTTACAATGCAATAAAAAATACAAAAGCACCTCAGGGTAGCAAATGTGATAAAGATGCTGATGGAGATGGAATTTCTGATTGTTTCGATCGTTGTCCAAATACTCCAGGTGGTGTTTCTGTAGATTCTCATGGTTGTCCATTCGATACAGATGGTGATGCTGTTGCTGATTACAAAGACAAACAATTAATTACACCTACAGAGTGCCAACCTGTAGATGCTGATGGTGTAGGTAAATGTCCTGAGCCAGCATGTTGTACAGGTATAGTTCAACCAACAGGTTGTGGCGCAATCTCATCTGGTTCAGTTGAATTTGGATCTGGTTCTGCAAAATTAAGCTCAAGTTCAATGGCTCAATTAAATACATTAGCTGGTTCAATGCGTTCAAATCCAAATTGTAAATCTGTAGTAATTGGAAATGGTTCAGGCAGTAAAATTGAACAACAACGTTCTTGGGATAGAGTTAATTCTGTAATCAATTACATGGTTGACAAACAAGGAATTGATAGAGAAAGATTTATTTTCCAATATGGTAACAGTGGCAATGCAAATTCAGTTGATTATCGTTCTGCTGGAAATGGTGAAGAAGGTCCGTCAAATACACCTCCTCCATTCCCTAATTTGAGAAGAAACTAGTACTTTTTGCTTTTACGAATAAAAAAAAGTCCCGATTTATCGGGACTTTTTTATGTGAAAGACGAAGAATTATATGCTTTACCAAGATAAATAGGTAATTTTGTTCCAACTAAATCTCCAAAAAAATCATGGGATAAAGTTGCTAATGGGTTAACTGAATAACGTAAAAAGTGTTTATTATTAATGAATGATAAATTTAAAATTCAATATTTATCATTAAAATTTAAAATTATAAAGTGAATATAGGAATAATAGGAAGTGGAACAATGGGGGCAGGAATTGCACAAGTTGCTGCTCAAAATGGAAACCAAGTTATCGTTATTGATACCAATTTAGTTGCTTTAGAGAAAGCTAAAAAAGGTTTAGATGTAACGTTACATAAATTAGTTGAAAAACAAAAAATATCTCCTGATAAGAGTATTGAAATTGCCAATGCAATCGTTTGGAATAATAATTTTGAAGTACTTCAAAATTGTGATTTAATTATTGAAGCAATTGTGGAAAATTTGACTATTAAACAAAAACTTTTTGCAGATTTAGAAGCCATTGTATCAAACGAATGCATACTTGCAACAAATACTTCTTCTCTTTCCATTACGTCCATTGCAGCCATCTGTAAAAAACCTGAAAGGGTGATAGGAATTCATTTTTTTAATCCTGCACCAGTAATGGAATTGGTTGAAATTGTACCTGCTTTACAATCGAGTGCTGAAATAACTAGCAAAGCAAAATCGATCATTGATAGTTGGAATAAAAAAACAGTTACTACAAAAGATACTCCGGGCTTTATTGTTAATAGAATAGCACGTCCTTTTTATAGTGAAGCAATTCGTATTTATGAAGAAGGAATGGCGAGTATGGAAACGATTGATCATGCAATGAAAGTTGTTGGAGGCTTTAAAATGGGTCCTTTTGAGTTAATGGATTTAATTGGTCATGATGTGAACTATATGGTCACAGAAACAGTTTGGACTTCCTTTTATTTTGATCCAAGGTATACTCCTTCATTTACTCAAAAAAGGTTAGTTGAAGCTAAATGGTTTGGTAAAAAATCGGGCAGAGGTTTTTATAATTATGCAGAGGAAACTGTAAAAAATGAACCAGAAACAGCGGATCAAGTATTATTAGATAATATTTTTATTAGAATTTTGGTGATGTTAATGAATGAGGCTGCAAATGCGCTATACTTGAACGTTGCCAGCAAAGAAGATATTGATTTAGCCATGACCAAAGGCGTAAATTATCCAAAAGGATTATTGAAATGGGCTGATGAAATTGGGATTAGTAATTGCATGGATATGTTGGATACTTTATATGATGAATATCGTGAAGACCGTTATCGTTGCAGTCCTATTTTACGACGCATGGTAAATTTTGAAGAAGTATTTTACACTAATAATTAATTATGTTTTACGAGTATAAAGGCATAAAACCTGTTGTGCACGAAAGTGCTTATGTGCATCCACAAGCTGTGGTTACGGGGAATGTAATTATTGGAAAAAATGTTTATATAGGTCCATGTGCAACCATTCGAGGTGACTTTGGAAAAATTATTATAGAAGATGGATGCAATGTTCAAGAAAATTGCAATATTCATATGTTTCCAGGAGTAACTGTGTTATTGAAAGAAAATGCACACATTGGCCATGGTGCCATTATTCATGGAGCAACTATTGGTAAAAATTGCTTAGTAGGAATGAATGCTGTCATTATGGACGATGTGATATTAGGTGATGAATGCATTGTAGGTGCACTCAGTTTTGTGAAAGCAAAAGAAAATATTCCAGCTCGTAGTTTATTGGCAGGAAATCCTGCTAAAATAATCAAACAAGTGAGTGATGAAATGATTGGCTGGAAATCGGATGGAACCCGAATTTACCAACAATTAGCTATTGATTGCCATCATGAAATGAAAGTTTGCGAACCACTTCGAGAGCTGCCTAAAGATAGAAAAGAAGTTGAAATTAAATATAAAACCTGGACTGAAACAAAACAATAAAAAGGTAAAAATTAGTTTAAAATTTCTAAACTCTTTGCAATTATTTTTACGCATTCATCTAGTTCCGATTGCGTGATCACTAAAGGAGGTGCTAAACGAATTTTATCACCATGAGTAGGTTTTGCTAATAAACCATGCTGCATCATAGCCATACATAAATCCCAAGCCGCTTCTTTGTTTTTATGTTTGATAACGATAGCATTTAAAAGGCCTTTTCCTCTTACTAATGAAATAAACGGACTATTTAAATTGCGAATTTGAGTTCTGAAATATTCACCCAATACTTCCGCATTTTCGCTCATGTTTTCATCTTTCAATACTTGCAAAGCAACGATGGCAACCTTACAAGCTAAAGGGTTACCTCCATAAGTTGAGCCATGCTCTCCTGGTTTTATTGTCAACATGATTTCATCATTACACAATACTGCACTAATAGGCAATACACCACCACTTAACGCTTTTCCTAATATTAAAATATCGGCTTTAATATTTTCATGATCAATAGCAAGCATTTTTCCTGTTCGAGCCAAACCAGTTTGAATCTCATCGGCTATAAAAAGTACATTCGCTGCTTTACACATCTCGAAACAAGTAGATAAATATCCTTCATCTGGAACCACAACTCCAGCTTCACCTTGAATCGGTTCTACTAAAAACGCACACACATTTTGATCTTTTAATGCATTTGCTAAAGCGTGTATGTTATTATATTCAATTACTTCATAACCTGAGTTGTATGGACCAAAACCTGATTTTGAACTTTCATCTGTACTAAATGAGATCACATTAACAGTACGACCATGAAAATTTTCTGAGCAAACGATAATTTTTGCTTGATTTGTAGGAATTCCTTTTTTGTCGTAACCCCATCGACGGGCTAGTTTAATTGCAGTTTCAACAGCCTCAACACCCGAGTTCATTGGCAATACTTTATCATATCCAAAAAAGTTAGTAATAAATTCAGCATATTCACCCAATAAATTACTGTGAAAAGCCCTTGAAGTAAGTGTTAAAATGCTTGCTTGATCTACTAACGCTTGAATTATTTTTGGATGGCAATGTCCTTGATTGATAGCTGAATAGCCACTTAAGAAGTCGAAGAATTTTTTACCTTCAACGTCCCAAACATACACACCTTTGCCCTTTGCAAGCATCACTGGTAAAGGATGATAATTATGCGCATTATATTTTTCTTCTCTCTCAATTAATTGCTGTGTCAATGACATATCTATCGTTTGCATTGTGCAAAGGTAAATCAATCAGTGACGAATTTCAAATAACGAATTAATTATTACGGGTTCTTAAATTCTATATTAAATTAATTCGGATCTTATTTTTAATGTTTGTAGTTAATAAATCGTAATTCATAATCCGTAATTCGTAATTAAATCTATATTTGCTCATTCAAATTAAAAAAGTCGTGAGTGCACATTCAAAACTTAACAAAGTTTCAGCCGCTGGTCTATTAATCGCTTTAGGTATTATTTATGGTGATATTGGAACCTCTCCCTTATATGTATTTAATGAAATTTTAAAAGGAAAGGTTGTCAATGAATTATTAATCATCGGAGGCTTATCTTGTATTATTTGGACGCTTACTTTGCAAACCACAGTCAAGTATGTTTTGTTTACCCTAAAAGCTGACAATAAAGGCGAAGGAGGTATTTTTTCATTATATGCTTTAGTAAGACGACAAAAAAAATGGTTAGTCATTCCTGCCATGATTGGGGGTGCCGCTTTATTAGCCGATGGAATGATTACACCACCTATTTCAGTGTCATCAGCCATTGAAGGTTTAAGGCAATTGCCTGCTTTTCATTCAATTACTGAAAATACTATTGTTTGGATTGTAATTGTCATCATTTCATTATTATTTTTTGTACAACAATTTGGAACGGCATCAATCGGTAAATTGTTTGGTCCAATTATGTTAATTTGGTTTGCTATGTTAGCCGTATTAGGGTTATTACATATTGGTGATGATATTCAAATTTTCAAAGCATTAAATCCTTATTTCGCTATTAAAATTTTAATGGTTTATCCAAAAGGATTTTGGATTTTAGGAGCTGTTTTTTTATGTACAACTGGAGCTGAAGCCTTGTATTCGGATTTAGGACATTGTGGAAAAGGCAATATTCGATACAGCTGGGTGTTTGTAAAAACGGCTTTAATTCTGCAATATTTAGGACAAGGCGCATGGTTATTAGCAAATCACAAAGGACATTTAATTACTGAAGAATTAATAAGCAATGGGTTCAATCCGTTTTATGGTGTAATGCCACAACAATTCAAACTTGTTGGTTTGATTATTGCTACGTTGGCCGCCATTATTGCATCTCAAGCATTAATAAGTGGTTCGTTTACTTTAATAAGTGAAAGTATGCGCTTGAATCTTTGGCCTAAAATGAAAATTAATTATCCTACAGAAGCAAAAGGGCAGTTATATATTCCATCTATTAATTTGCTTTTATATATTGGCTGTGTAGGCATAACATTGTACTTTCGATCATCTTCAAATATGGCTGCAGCTTATGGGTTAGCCATCACATTGTGTATGTTAGCAACCTCCATTTTATTTGCTAATTTTTTAGTTTCTCGAAGAGCAAAACCCATTTTAGTTTATACCTATTTGTTTGTTTATTTAACGATTGAGATCAGTTTTTTAATTGCCAATTTAGAAAAATTCCCATTAGGAGGCTATGTTACACTATTGGTAGGTGGCGTATTGTTTTGTGTCATGTATGTTTGGTTTCGCTCACGAAAAATCAAAAATCGTTATGTGGAGTTTGTGAAAATAGAAGATCATATTCATCAATTACAAGATTTAAGTAATGATAACAGTATTCCCAAGTATGCTACTCACTTAGTTTATTTAACGAGTGCCAACAATCCTAAAGAAATTGAACATAAAATCATTTATTCTATTTTAAATAAAAAACCAAAACGAGCCGATTTATATTGGTTTATACATGTAGACGTTGTAGACGAACCTTACAAAACAGAATATGTAGTTGACACGATTATTCCAAATGAAATAATTAGAATTGAATTTAGATTAGGATTTAGGGAAGAGCAACGGATAAATTTAATGTTTAGAAAAGTAGTGGAGGATATGGTGAAAAATAAAGAAGTAAATATTACGAGCCGATATACCTCATTGCAAAAAAATAAAGTGGCAGGTGACTGGCAGTTTATTGTAATGGAGAAATTCTTATCGCACGACAATGATTTGCCATTAATTGAACGCTTAGTTATGCGTTTCTACTTCATGATTAAGAAATTTGGATTGAGTGAAGAAAAAGGTTTTGGGCTAGACAGTTCTTATGTAACAGTTGAAAAATATCCATTGGTGGTTTCTCCAGTGTCTAATTTAAATATGAAACGAATCGAAAAAGAATCAATAGATTTTTGATTATAACTTCAAATAAAAATCTTTAAACAAGGTGTTTGTACGTGCAGTATAAACACCTTTTTCTTTGATTATTAGCTCCTCAAAAATGGGTTCATTTGCATGAAATGAAATGAGTGCAATGAAGTATTTTACTTGCAGTTTTTCATTGGGTTGAATCAATAAACATTGATTTAAAAATAAATTATTGGTAGTTATTAATTGTTCTAAATCATTTTTTCGTTCAATCGGTAATAAAATAGAACATGAACCATGGTGAGCCAAATTGTTTTTTATTACTATTATTAATTTCTCCAACGTTAATTCAGTTGAATGCCAAGCTTTGTTTTTAATAGCATTCGATGATTTTAATTGGTTCTCAAAAAAAGGTGGGTTGACAACAATGAAATCATATTTTTTAGTAAATAGATATTGAGTAACATCAGCTTGTAAACAATTAATGTTAGCTGAAAATGGCGAAGCTTGAATGTTTTCTTTTCCTTGATGAAATGATTGTTCATCAATTTCTATGGCGTCAATTTCTATATGTGAAAATCGTTGGGCTAACATTAAACTTAATAAACCAGTTCCGCTGCCAATATCTAAAAGGGTTTTTGCTGAAGTTTCAATAGGGGTGTAAGCACCTTGCAAACAAGCTATTTCAGTTACCTTCATGGCACAATTATCTTGATGAATGGTAAATTGTTTAAACTGAAACATATTTGTATTTTATAAAAATAGTAGCCTTTTTATATTAATTTCCTATAAAAAAAATAGAGACACTAAATACGCAAAAGGGGCTGCTAATAATAAAGAGTCAAATCGGTCTAAAGCGCCACCATGTCCTGGCATGATCATTCCAGAATCTTTTACGTCTGCTAATCGTTTTAATTTTGATTCTACCAAATCACCCAAGGTGCCAATTACCGAAGCAATTAAGCCAAATGTTATCCATAATGAAACAGAAAATGTTTTGGAAAAATATCCCCACAAAGCAGCAAACAGCATGCAAAAAAAGATGCCACCTATTGTACCTTCTATTGTTTTTTTAGGTGAAATTGAAAGTGCCATTTTTGTTTTCCCAATAAATGAACCTACTAAATAGGCCATGGTATCGTTTGTCCAAATTAATATAATTAAAGAAACAGGCAACAACATATCCATAAAACGCAATTGCACCAAAAGCCCTAAAGACATGGAAATATAGCCAACGCCAGTTAATAAATAAATGGATTCTTTATTTTTTTTAAATAAAAAAAAGAGAATGATTGCACCCAAGCTAATTCCTGCAAAATAAAATATAAAAGGTTTTAATAAGAGTGAAATAGCATTGTCTCCTTGATTAATGGGCAAAGTGATAATGGCTAAAAAAGTAGATACTCCTATAAAATAAAAATTCATTTTTTCATTTCGAGAAAATTGGGTGTCCAAAATTTTTTCAACAATAAATGCAAATTCTTTTAATGCCAAAATCGTGACGAATAAAAATAGGGCTATAAAAGACCATTCATTCCAAAGTAAGCAGGTGAGCATTATCACTGAAAAAACAATTGCGCTGCCCAGTCGTGTGAAAAATACTTTTTTATCTAATGCCATAAAATTTAACTTAATTTAATGTCTTTTAAAATTGTTTCTGCTTGTGTTTTAAATTCTTCTGGTATATGTAATTCTACATACCCAAAAGACATGTAAGAACTGTCTTGTTTATTGATCATTACACAAGGAATCTCATTGCTTTCAAGATTTCCTTTAACTACTTCGGCATCAAATTTATTGTTCGATTTATAAACACAAATCCATTTAATTTTATCACTCATTTTATTTAGTTTTTTAATAATTAATCAATTTCTAACGGTTCTTTTTCTACTTCACTAATCACAAATGGTTTTCGTTGAGAATATAAATAATACGCTACAGCTAAGGTAATTATTCCGGATGTAATACCAACTAAAATAGATACATCACCCATTTCTAATGGATTCATTTTTGAAATGCCTGTATTGTATAAATACATCATTAAAATAGTCATGAAATTATTTAGGAAATGAACTAAAATAGTAATCCATAAATTACTGGTGAAATGATAAATTATACCCAATAATAATCCTAAAAAAAATCGAGGCAAAAAGGCATTCAATTGACCATGAAATGCACTGAAGATAAAAGCCACTAGGATAATGCCAATCCACTGATTTTTGCGTAGCCAATTGGCAAATAGTTGTTGTAAACAACCTCTAAAAAAAACTTCTTCAACAATGGCAGGAGCTATGCAAATCGCTAACGTATTTAGTAATAAATCTTTCCACTGATTGCCTTGTAACATAGCTACATACATTTTGCTAATTCGTTCATCATCTGTTTTGTATTTTGCTAAGAAAGAAAAATGACCATTCCATTGTTCTAATAATGACGTGAAAGGCAATGCACAAGCAAATAATATAATAGCCGAAATCCAAATTAGCATGTTGTTTTTAGCTCGTAATCCTAAATATTTGACCGGGTTTGGGAAAGCTAAATAAGCAAATAAAAAAGAAGGCAATAAAAGTAAACAGGCTAAAAAAACAGCATTGATAATTTTCATTTTATCGCCCACTTCTTTTGTCATGTCCGACATTAAATTCATTTCTTCCAACGAAATTCCGGTTAGCATTTTGCTTAATTGTTGTATGGCAAAGCTACCAATAACAAAACTCATGGATAGAAGGACTAAAAAAACTATAAATTGTTTTCCTGAATTGTAAAATGTAAGATAGCGATTCAACATAATTAATAATGAGTTTGCAAATATAACACTTCGTATTTTCTAAACCTTCAAGGTTTTAAAATCCTTGAAGGTTTGAATGACTATATTTGCTCAATGAATTATATAAAACTCGTTTTTGAAAAACTTTCTGAAGATCAAATAGATATTCTTTCTGCCCTTTTTAGTGATGAAAATATTCATGGAATGGAGCAAATTGAAACCAATATGTTGGTTTATTTTTCGGAATCTGATTTTAACGAAAATTATATCAACGAGTTGATAGCACCATTTTCATTTACTTTTCACAAAGAAATGATTCCGCATGAAAACTGGAATGCCACTTGGGAGTCAAACTTTGAACCGATTACGATTGGCAATGTGGTTGGACTACGAGCACATTTTCATCCAAAATTTGAAAACATGCTTTATGATATTGAAATTACACCTAAAATGAGTTTCGGAACAGGTCATCATGAAACGACCCAAATGATGATGGAATATTTAATAGAAACTGATTGTAACAACAAATCGGTCTTCGATTTTGGATGTGGAACAGGCGTATTAGCCGTTTTTGCTAAACTTAAAGGAGCATTAAACGTAATTGGCATCGATAACGATGCTTGGTCAGTAGAAAATGCCATAGAAAATTGTCAGAAA
>CANHNT010000035.1 GCA_947461985.1 Bacteroidota bacterium
TCACAACCAATTTTCTTAAACTCTTCAATTACCCAAGCATCAATTTCATCTGTAAATTCAGCTAAATCGATATCAAATTCGCCTTCTTCTAAATCATCACGGAATACATCAATATTATATCCTGTTAATTCCTGTGCTAACTTAATATTTACCCCACGCTTTCCTATCGCTAATGAAACTTGATCTGCCTTCATGAAAATTTCAGCATATTTTGTTTCTTCATTAATATTCATGCTTGTAATTTTTGCAGGCGTTAATGAACGTTGTAATAAAAGTTGAATGTTATTGGTGAAGTTGATGATGTCAATATTTTCATTTTTCAATTCACGTACAATGCCATGAATACGGCTTCCTTTCATTCCTACACAAGCTCCAACTGGATCTATTCTGTCATCATAACTTTCTACAGCTACTTTGGCTCTTTCTCCTGGTTCGCGCACTATTTTTTTAATACTAATTAAACCATCCATAATTTCAGGAACCTCTTGTTCTAATAATTTAGCTAAAAATAATGGAGATGTTCTTGATAACATAATAACTGCAGAGTTTCCTCTCAATTCTACTTTTTTAACTACCGCTCTCACAGCTTCCCCTTTTTTGAAGTAATCTGTTGGTATTTGCTCTGTTTTTGGTAAAATTAATTCGTTTCCATCATCATCTAACAACATGATTTCTTTTTTCCATACTTGGTAAACTTCTCCATTTACAACTTCCCCTTCACGTTCTTTGTATTTTTCTAAAAGAATATTTTTCTTTAAATCACTGATACGAGAAGCCAATGTTTGTTTTGCCGCTAAAATAGCACGACGACCAAACGATTCCATGGTTACTTCTTGATATACTTCATCACCAGCATCATATGAATCATCTAATTTTTTGGCTTCCGACAATTCTATTTGCGTATCATCATTCATGATATCGGCATCTAAAACGACTTCTCGACGTTGAAAAATCTCTAAATCTCCTGTTTGATCATTTACGATTACATCAAAGTTTTCATCAGTATAATATTTTTTTCTGATCAACGTTTTAAAAACGTCTTCAATTACTTTGATAAGGGTGGGACGGTCAATATTTTCGGCGTCTTTAAACTCTGCAAACGAGTCGATTAAATTGATACTTGCCATTTTTTAATGTTTAATTATTATTTGTTAATGATTAATTGGTGTTCACTTTATACTTAATTACTAAAAACGTTCTACTTTAATTATATTTCAAAGCAAACGGTTGCTAGTTTGATATCTTCTAATTTTAATTCAAATGTTTCGGCTTCTTTTTCCACTACTTTTCGACCTTTTTGTGTGAAAGGAATTTTTTCCATCACAATTGAATCTTCTTTTACTTCGATTAATTTAGCTATAATTCCTTTTGCGGCTTCGTCATTTAATTCAATTTCTAATTTTCTGCCAATATTTTTAATGTATTGACGAGTTAATGTCAATGGAATATCAATACCAGGGCTCGAAATTTCCAAAGAAACATCTCCATCAGGATAGAGTTCAGCTTCCTCAATCATTTTTCTCATTTTACGATTGATTCGGACACATTTTTCTAATGTAAATCCAGAATCGCTGTCTATAAAAAATTTATAGTTATTGGTTGGCTTAACTTTAAAACTCACCAAAAAACAATCGGTTCCTTCAAGGCATTCGTCAATAAATTGTAATACTTGTTCTTGTGCTGTCATGTTATTTTATAAAAGAAGAAGGGAACTATATAGTTCCCTTCCACTCAAATTCATTGCAAATATATATTGTAATTAGTTATATAACAAAATATATTTAATTTACTTTTTAAATTAATGACTTTTTATTCTGAATGAGTATTGCTACGTAATCGATACACAGATTTTGGTTGCTTCGAAAATATAAAAACCTTTTATTCTTCAATTTTTTGTTTGATATAATCTACAAAGGATGAATGCTCAATATTTTCCATGTCGCTCAACTCAATTTCTAATGCTTTAGTGCTTTGTGTAATTTCGATGAGGGAATAAATTAAACTTATAGAAAAACAAACTAGCGATGTCCCAAAAATAAGATTAGCTGTATTTATTTGATTAACATAAATAAAAAACATGGCTACTATGCACAATAAAAAACTAATAACACCCATAAATTGCATACGACGAACGAGTACAATTCTGTAACGAAGGCTTTTAATTTGGGTGTGGAGTTTTTTATTTTCTTTATTTTGAAGATATTCTTCATGCAGTTTTCGGGCAACGCTGGTTAAACCTAAAAAACGATTGGTATAGGCCAATAATACCAAACTAATAGCTGGGAATAAAATGGCTGGTGTGTTGATGGTGATGTCCATGTGAGAGATTTTTAGTTTAACATTGGTTTGAATGATTCGACTTTTTGAACTTCAAAAGCAGAAAAAGACTCTAATGGAAAGAAACATATTTTTCCATCAATCATTTTAATTTCAATTTCCATTAAAAGTGATTTATTCTTTTTATAATCATTCAACTCTTGAATTAGAATTGAATTTGTTTCTTTTTTAAATTCCCAATGTGCTTTTTTTACGTTTAATGCTGTAATTGAAATTTTCATACTGAAGCTTCCATCTTTATTAAATTGAAATTCAGTTCCGTTTATTAACTTCACTAATGAATCGCTTCTATCTTTAAATTCGGGTTCAACATATTGACCTATAGTTGAATTTACACTCACTGTTTTCCATTTACCAATCAATTCTTCTGACTTTGTAATTTGGCTTTTAGCTACGCTGAAAATTAGCATCAATTGAATAACAACAACTATTTTTTTCATTTTTTTTTATTTATTAAACTACAATCTTTGACTCACTTGTTTCACCATTTTATTTTTCCAATCGGTGAAATCGCCTGCAATAATGTGTTTACGAGCTTCTTTAACTAACCAAAGGTAGAAGGATAGGTTTTGAATGCTGGCTAATTGCAGTCCTAATAATTCGTTGACTGTGAAGAGATGGCGAACATAAGCCTTGGTATAATTTCTGCTAGCAAAGGCTTCTAAACCTTCATCTAAGGCAGTAAAATCGTCTTCCCATTTTTTATTTTTAATGTTGATGATTCCTTGTGTGGTAAACAACATTCCGTTTCGTCCGTTTCGAGTGGGCATCACACAATCGAGCATATCAATGCCCAATGCAATATTTTCTAAAATATTGGCAGGTGTGCCAACGCCCATTAAATAACGTGGTTTGTCTTTGGGTAAAATGTCACACACATGTTCGCACATTTCATACATCATTTCGGCTGGTTCGCCCACACTTAAACCTCCAATGGCATTTCCATCACATTCCATAGAGGCAATAAATTCGGCACTTTGAGTACGCAAATCCTTGTAGGTGCTGCCTTGTACTATTGGGAACAAACTTTGATGATAGCCATATTTAGGTTCGGTTTCGTTCATGTATTTTACGCATCGTGCCAACCATCTGTTGGTCATGTGCATCGACTTTTGTGCATAATCATATTCGCAAGGGTAGGGAGTACACTCGTCAAAAGCCATTACAATATCGGCTCCAATGCTTCGTTGAATTTCCATTACACTTTCGGGCGAAAATAAATGTTTGGTGCCGTCAATGTGCGAACGAAACTCTACCCCTTCTTCTTTTATTTTGCGAATGCCACTTAAACTAAACACTTGAAAACCGCCACTGTCGGTCAATATGGGTTTGTCCCAACCATTGAATTTATGTAATCCGCCTGCTTTTTCTAATATTTTAGTTCCTGGTCGAAGGTATAAATGATAGGTATTGCCTAAAATAATTTGTGCTTGAATATCGAGTTTGAGTTGTTCTTGTGTAACTCCTTTCACACTTCCGATGGTGCCAACAGGCATAAAAATGGGTGTTTCTATGTCGCCATGATCAGTTGTAAGTAGTCCTGCTCTTGCTTTTGAATTTTTATCTGTTGCTAATAATTGAAATTCCATCTTTTAACTTTATTTTTGAACGCTATGGTTTATTCTACCCATTTTTTTGTGGCTTGTATTACTGGGGTTTTGGTACTAATACAGTTGTTTTATTATGTATACTTTTTTGCTCGATTGGCATTTTATAAAAAGAAGCAATTTCCTACTATAAAATCACAATATCCTGTCAGTATTATTGTGTGTGCTTTTAACGAGGAGGCGAATTTACGTAAAAATCTTCCTTTGTTACTCAATCAAAATTATTTAAAAAATGGACAGCCTTTTTTTGAAGTAGTTGTAGTGAACGATAATTCACAAGATGAAACATTTTATTTGTTGAACCAACTCAGTGAAAAATATGCTCATTTGCATGTGGTTAATTTAACACAAGAAGCAAAATTGATTCCTGGTAAGAAATTTCCGTTGTCAATGGGCATTAAATCTGCTAAATGCGAATATTTATTATTGACCGATGCTGATTGCGTTCCTGCTGGTAATGAATGGTTGAGCACAATGGCGCAAAATTTTTCGGAAGAGAAAAAAATTGTGTTAGGTTATAGTCCGTATTATCGATACGAAGGTTTTTTAAACAAAAAAATACGTTTTGAAACGGTCCATTCAGCCATGCAATATTTATCCTACGCGTTAGCAGGCACTCCCTATATGGGTGTAGGCAGAAACCTAGCCTATGTGAGGGATTTATTCAATAAAAACAAAGGATTTTCATCTCATCATCATATTGTATCAGGCGATGATGATTTATTTATTAATCAAGTAGCGACAGGAAAAAATACAGTGATTGAAATTGAACCTGAAAGTTTTGTTTATTCTGAACCTAAGAAGATGCATGATGAATGGCATAATCAAAAGAAAAGACATTTGAGCACGGGCAAATATTATCAAGCTAAACATCAAGCATTATTGGGTATTTATTCATTCAGTCATTTTTTATTTTGGTTGAGTTTAATTCCTTGCATTCTATTTCCTAAATTTATCATTTATGTAGCTATTGCATTCGTCATTCGATGGTTGGTGCAATGGTATATTTTTCAAAAGGTATTCATTAAATTAAAAGAAAAAGACTTAATCAATTATATTTGGTTGTTTGATGTTTGGTTGCTCTTTTATAATATTAAAAGTGTTCCAAGTATCTTTTTAAAAAATAAAATTCACTGGAAATAAAAGAAAGTGGTCGGATGTCGGTTGTTGGATGTCAGGAAAAAATTATTATTTAATTTAAAAACATCTAAACTATTAAACAAAAAATAATATGGAAATAATAACAAAATACTTTGATGATTTTTCGGAAACGCAATTGAAACAATTTGCTGCATTGAAAGATGTTTATACGGAATGGAATGAGAAAATCAATGTCATTTCTCGAAAGGATATCGACAGTTTATATTTACGCCATGTATTGCATTCGTTAACGATTGCAACCACCTTTGACTTTAAAGCTGGTCAACGAATTGTGGATATAGGCACGGGTGGGGGATTTCCTGGCATACCGTTAGCCATTTTTTTTCCTGAAGTAGAATTTGTATTAGCGGATAGCATCAAAAAGAAATTGACTGTTGTTGAAGAAGTGGTAAAAGCTACTAGTTTAAAAAACGTTAAAACTCATTGGGGTCGTGCCGAAGAAATTAAACAAAAACATAGTTTTGATTTTGCAGTGAGCAGAGCTGTGGCTCCTTTGGGTGATTTATGGCGTTGGTCGAAACCATTATTGCATAAAGGCATACAATCTAATTATGACAATGGTATGATTTGCTTGAAAGGAGGTGATTTAAACCAAGAAATTTCAGACAGTTTGTGTAAACCCATGGTTTGGAACTTAACAGACTTTTTTGAAGAAGATGTTTTTAAAGAAAAGTACATGTTGTATGTGAAGTTTTAATTTGATGATTAAAATCCTTAACAATCTAAACTCTTAAACCAACTTAAACTTCTAAACTAAAAAAAAATGAAAGTACTTTTAAAAAAACAAATATCTGACCGGGTTGCCAAAGGGCATCCATGGGTTTATAATAATGAAATTAATTCGGTAGATAAAAATGCGAAAGCAGGTGACATTGTTGATGTTCATAATGCTAATGGGAATTTTATTGGTCGTGGATACAACAATCCTGCTTCACAAATTCAAGTGAGAATTTTAACACGAGATGTAAATGAACAAATCAATGACGAGTTTTTCTATAATAAAATTTTAGCTTGTTGGCACTATCGTCAAAAGTTAGGTTATGTAGAAAATTGTCGATTAGTTTTTGGCGAAGCCGATGGATTGCCTTCATTAATCATTGATAAATTTAATGATTATTTTGTTCTGCAAACCATGTCGTTAGGAATGGATTTATGGAAAGATTCTATTGTGAAAGCGTTGAATAAAATTTTTACACCTAAAGGAATTTATGAGCGAAATGATGTGCCTGTTCGTGAGTTAGAAGGCATGGAACAAAAAAAAGGATTTTTATCCGAGCCATTTTCAACAGAAATAATTATCAATGAAAATGGCTTAAAATTTTATGTGGATGTAGAAAAAGGTCAAAAAACCGGTTACTTTTTAGACCAACAAGATAATCGTCGTGAAATTAAAAACATCGTAAAAGGCGCCGAAGTATTGGAAGCTTTTTCATACACAGGAACGTTTAGTTTGCATGCAGCACATTATGGAGCAAAGAACGTGTTAGGATTAGATATTTCTGATTTTGCAATTGAAACAGCAAAACGAAATGCTGCATTAAATGGCTTCTCAGACATTTGTGAATTTCAATCTATCAACGCATTTGATGCACTTAAACAATGGAGTAAAGAAGAAAA
The DNA here is from genome assembly GCA_947461985.1 of Bacteroidota bacterium. Lineage (GTDB taxonomy): Bacteria > Bacteroidota > Bacteroidia > Chitinophagales > Chitinophagaceae > OLB11. Next base: position 6,723 of record CANHNT010000035.1, read on the forward strand.
GAAATGGGATGTGGTTATGATTGATCCTCCTGCTTTCACCAAATCAAGAGCTAGTATTGATAAAGCAATTACAGGCTATAAGGAAATTAATCTTAGAGCGATGAAATTAGTGAAAAAGGGTGGCTTTTTAGTAACTGCTTCTTGCACCAATTTAGTGGGTCCTGATTTATTTTTAGACATTGTAAAAATGGCTGCGAAAGATGCGAAAAAACAAATTCGTCAAGTGTGCTTTAGAACACAAGCAGCAGACCATCCTATTGTTTGGAATATGGAAAATACAAATTATTTGAAGTTTTTGATAGTTGAAGTGAGCTAATTTAACTGCAATTAATACGATTTTTTATAGAATTTTAAGTATCCTAATAGATCTCTTGTTTTAAGTAATTCTAAATAATTTTGTTGTGAAATTACTGCTGTCGAATAATCGTTCGATTTATATTGGCTAAACAATAGTTTTTCTTGAAGCATATTATTTAAATATTGCTTAGCAAATACTGCATTCGAAAACTTTTGAATGGTAATAAATGCTTGTTGTGACGTTAGCATGTTAAGGGTTGTGTTATAATCTTGAGCATCATATTTCAATAAATTATAATCACTGATGCCTGATTTTAAACTCATTATTTTACCATCTACATTTTTAATAAAAATCATTACATGATGATCAGAGTTTGGGTTGTAAATAAAATTGGCCTTGCCTTCACTAAAACGAAGTTCTTTAAACGCATCACTAGCCTCTAAGCTATCTGCAGCATTGTTTGTGTATTGGTTGTCAATAACCTTAATCAATGTTACGTCATGGTTTGATGTATCTGTTGAGGTGATATAGTTTAAAATTTCTTGTGCACGTTTTTGCTCATTACTATTTGGATAAGTGCTTATTACATTTTGTAATATCATTTTGCAAGAATCTATTTTCTTTAAACCAGCAAAACTCATAGCCTCAACTAGTTTGTATTTAGCTAATAAGGGATGTTTTATTTGCTTTGCAATATTTACTTCATTAATCGCATCTTGATATTTTGCCTCTTTATAATGTTGATATGTGCTGTCGTATTCAGTGGACAATTGTTTATTTTTCAATTCTTTTTCTTCACTGTATTTAGCATTATTGACTAAGGTGTTCAATTCAGAAGTAGGGAATTCAGCATTTAATAATTTTTTGTATCGGTCAACTTCAAGCATGTTATTTAATTTGGAATAATTTAATATTTGACCATAATACACTTGTTTTTTATATTCTGTAGTAGCATATTTTGATAATAATGTATCAAATGTTTTGCTAGAATTTTTATAGTCTTCTAGCTGAGAAAAATAAATGAGTCCTAAATTATAATAGGCATCGATAATGAGATTAATAGCTTTGTCTTTTTGAGCAGGAGTAGTAGGAATGCTTTTTAAAAATGCATTCATATCATTGCTATTGTCAACCTCAATTTCATTATTTTTTACAGAGTCATTTGAGTTTTGAGCAATATTATTGCCTATTGAAGAAGATGAATTTGACCTTCTCCAATTGTCTTCTAGTTTCCGAGTTCCCCATTTTTCTTTAAATTCAGTAGAACCTTTTTGAATGAGTGTATTATTGTAAAAATACCAATTCGATTGAGAATTATTGACTGGTTGTAAAGCAATCACTTGAATTTCATTTTTTGCTTCTTCCGCTTTTTTCTTTTTTTCTTTCTCAAATTCTTTTTTTGCAATCGCTCTTTTTTCTTTGTCTGATAATTTTGACAAATTCAGTAAACTATCTTGCAGATGAATAATATCAATATTATTTACAACATAGGACAGCACATCTTTTCTTGTATTTACTTCATAAATATTTTCTAATGGGGGATTGCTGCCTAAAGAAGAAGCACTGTCATAAGCCATTTTTGAAAGTTTATAATCACTTGCATTATAGTATAAAGAGCCTAATTCTGAAAATGCGACTGCTTTCAAAAAATCATCTTCATTGTCTTTGTTTCCAATACTTTCCTTTAAAATTGAAATTGCTTTTGTAGGATTTTCTTTAGCTTGTATTAATGCCAAGGTATTTAATGCTTGACTTTTATATTTTTCATATTTAGAATCCTTGATAATTTTTTCTAATTGATTGATTGCAAAACGCATGTCGTCTCCACTTTTAGCTGCATTTTTGGCAATGCTCATTTTAGCAAAAAACGTCATTTCGTCTGAAGTCTTTCTATTAATAGATTTTTTAAAATGTTCATTTGAAGATTTATAATCTCCCTTTTTGGATAAAAGCTGTGCAAGTAAATATTCAGATCTTGATTTCTCGGCAATATTAAATTTTAATTTATTTACAGCAATCAGCGCGTTAATAGCCTCATCGGTGTTATCTTGTTTTAGTAAAATAGCAGATTTTGTCAATAACAATTCAGGTTTTGATTTTTTAGGGAAATTTTTATCTTTTTCTAAAGTATTGATCAAGGTGATAGCTTCACTGTATTGCTCAGCCATCATATATGATTTTGCTAACCATATTAAAGCTCTATTTCTAATTGGTTTATGCTTTAATTTATTCAATAATCCCTTATTTTTTTCAATAGTAGCAATGCTTACTCCGGCCTCTTTATTGTTTTGTTTTTTTACTTTGTTCGTTTTTTTACTCGGATTGTTTTTATATTCATTTGCAATAAATTGAAAAGTTGCAATTGCTCCATCATAATCATTTTTAACAAAGTAGGCTTTACCCATTAAAAAATAAAGGTTGTCAAACCATTTTGATCGAGGATCATGAATTTGAGTACTAAATGAAGATTTTTTAATGACTGAATCCATATTAGAAGCAACAGAATTTCCGTCTTTTTCAAAATCATAAGGTTCAATGTGAATATTTTTAGAATAATCATCTTTGTTTTTCTTTTTTAAATCACTTAACGATTCATTGTATTTTATTCGTGCATTATAAAAATAGTTGTAACGTGTTACGGTATTTTGGTAAATTCTTCGGTGTAAACTCCATTTCTTTTTTAGTAATTTTTCATTCGTCCATTCTTTTGTTTTAGCATCGTGTACTTTAATTGATAAAGCTTTGTCTTGCTTCTCTTTCGTTTTTTCTTTAGCAATTTCAGTCGCTTTTTTTTCATTTTTGCTTCTAACTAAATCCAAACTGTCTTTTCTTTTTGTTCGAACAGTTGAAATACTATCTGCAATTTTTTCTCGAATAGATTTTAATTTTTCGTTTATATTATTTTGTACCGTTTTTATACTGTCATTAATTGTTTGTTTGACTGTTCGAATACTGTCATTAAAATTTTGTCTAGCAGTTTTAATGCTATCCATCACCCTAATTCTCCCTTCTTTAATAGATTCTTGTTTTTCTATTCTTGCTGTATTTACACTGTCTTTATATGCTTTTGAGTTTCTATATTTTTCTAATTGTTCCCTTGCTATTCGTTGGGTCATCCTAGCTTCATTTAAACTATCAGTATAGTTTTTTCGGGCTAAAAATGTGCTGTCACTGATTCGCTTTTTTTCATAAGCAATGCTGTCATTTATTCGACGTTGCTCCTGAATAATTTTATTTGCTTTCATTCGAGCATTAGCAATACTATCATCTATTCGATTTTTAGTAACAAAAGCCAAACTATCTGCTTTTCTTTTGTCATCAATTAATTTTTGTTTTGCAAAAACACGAGCCATGCTGTCAGCAATACGTTTCGCGTTTCTGGCATTTACAAGGCTATCTCTAAAATTTTGAAGTTGACGCTTTGCTTGCTCTCTAAAAACACTGTCAGCAATTCGTTTTAATTTCATCGCATTTAAAATGCTATCCCGTTTAATGAATTCTTGTTTAACTCTATTATTTATAGCAGCACTATCAATGTTGTTTTGTTTATATATATTATTTTGAGCCTTGCTCTCATGAGAAAGTAGGTTCAAAATGCAAAAACAAATGATAATATATATATAAGACGTAAACTTCACTTCGATATAAACTATAAATAAACGAATTTATTTTATTTTTTAGGTAAAAGATTTAAAATTGATTTGTAAAATTACGTATTTTTAACTCAAATGATAAAATTTTCAGTAGGGAGTCTATCAAAATTACTCATAGAATTTTTTAAAAAAATTAATTCTCCATATAAAGTTTCCATTGTAAATGAAGATACAATGCAGGAAGCCATTGTCATGCATTTAACTAAAAAAAGTGTTTATTTATTTTTATCTAGCATATTCATAGGACTGTTTCTATTATTTTCTGTAGTCATATTATTTACTCCATTGAGATATTATATCCCGGGCACTTCTTCAACTATTTCAAGAAGTAAGCTTATTCAAATTCAAAAACTTACTGATTCTTTAGTGAAAATTAACAAAAGCAGAGAAAAGTTTATTTATGATCTAATGCTTGTTACCAATGGGCATATTTCGTTAGAAAATGACACCTCAGTTTTAACACCTAAACAAATTGAGGAATCAATTATAAATAATTCTAATCAAATTGATCATGTTCGATAATACGATTATTTAAAAAGTTGAGATAAAAGATATGCAACTTGTTGAGAACGTGGGAAAAAAAGATTCACTTTAAGTGTTATATCTTCATAAATTTCTTTTATATTTGTTACTTAATTAATTTTAATATGTCTATTTTTTCAAGTAACAAAGATACTACACCATCACAAACAAATACTACTGCGACAAA
>CANHNT010000036.1 GCA_947461985.1 Bacteroidota bacterium
GCTGTTGGATACGCATTAGCCAATGATATTTTTGCGCCAATCCATTTTCCTTCGTTTCGTCAATCAGCAATGGATGGTTATGCAATTCGATATGAAGATTTTTTAGCATCTAATTCATTTATTGTTCAAGATGAAATTCAAGCAGGAGAAAATGCAACTATTGTTTTAGAAAAGGGAAATGCAATCAGAATTTTTACGGGTGCTAAAGTGCCTGATGGTGCAGATACTGTGGTACAACAAGAAGCCACTGAAGAAATTCCAACTATAACAAATCCAAATTCCAAAACGATCAACATACAACTTGCCACTTTCAACTCCAATATAAGAAGTGTGGGTTCACAATGTAAATGCAATGATTTAATTTTAAAAAAAGGAACTTCGCTTCAAGCAGGAACGATTTCCTTATTAGCGAATTTAGGCATTCAAAAAATAAATGTTTTTCAAAAGCCAAGAATTTGCATTTTAAATACTGGAAAAGAATTATTGAAATTAGGCAACTCTTTGCAAGATGGAAAAGTGTATGAAAGTAATTCGTTTAGTTTAGTACATGTACTCAAACAAATGCACATAGATATTACAGAAATTTCTTGGGTGGATGATGATTTAGCAAAAACAATAAAGGCTGTTGAACAAGCATTCCTTCAATGCGAATTTTTATTAGTAACAGGTGGCGTTTCTGTTGGTGATTATGATTTTGTGTTGGAATCTTTACAACAAAATAATGTTGAAATTATTTTTCATAAACTCAAACAAAAACCTGGAAAGCCTTTATTATTTGGCAAAAAAGAAAATAAATTTATTTTTGGTTTACCCGGTAATCCTGCATCTGTATTGACTTGCTTTTATCAATATGTTTATCCAGCATTACGTCAATACATCGGATTTTCTTCTGTTGATTTATTGAAAATAAATTTATCCATTTTAAATAGTTATTCTAAAAAAGCTGGATTGACCCATTTTTTAAAAGCAATTGTTCATGAAGACACTGTTGAAATTTTAGACCATCAAGAGTCCTATAAAATGAATTCATTTGCTGTAGCGAATGCTTTAGTTGAAATTGATGCAGAAAAAGAAGTGGTTGAAAAAGGTGAATTAGTGAAAGTATATGTACTTCCTAATTAGCCTCCCTGCCCTCCAAAGGAGGATTATGAAAATCTTACTTTTTTCTTCTTTCAGTTTGTGCTTTCTTTGTGTTTTCGTGGCTTAGTGACAAAATGGAAATTTATTTTTACATATTACTATTTATTATAGCACTCCTATATGCAAGTGTTGGACACGGAGGTGCATCAGGCTATTTAGCATTAATGGGCATTTGGGGCATATCACAAGTGACAGCCAAGCCAGTTGCTTTAACTTTAAATTGTGTTGTTTCATTCATCGCATTTGTTTCATTTTACAAAAAAGGTTATTTTAATTGGAAGCTTTTTTTATACCTCATATTAGGTTCAATTCCATTTGCTTATTTAGGTGGTTCGTTTTCAATTTCAGATAAGTATTATAAAATAATTTTAGGCATACTTTTATTTCTTACGTCAATTCGTTTTTTTACTCCTCAAAAAGAAAATGAAAAAATCGCAGAACCAAACTATTATTATCTAATTTTTACAGGCGCTGTTATTGGTTTTGTTTCAGGATTAATTGGCATTGGAGGTGGCATTATTTTATCGCCATTTTTATTATTGATGAAATGGAGTGATATTAAAACCACATCAGGCATTAGTGCCTTATTTATTTTTGTCAATTCCATTGCTGGCCTGTTTGCTTTATTTCAAAAAGGTTTTACGTATTCTTCTGAAATGATTGTAATGGCTTCCATTACCATTATAGGTGGTGTAATTGGTTCAATTATTGGTTCTCATTTTGTATCCAATGCTATGCTAAAAAAAGTACTGGCCTTTGTGCTGATAGTTGCTTCAATAAAATTAATTTTGGTGTAAATGGATTTAAACATTTATATTTTAGCTGGTGGAAAAAGTTCTCGAATGGGAACTGATAAAGCAACTACATTGTTTCATGGAAAGCAAATGATTCAACATGTGATAGATATTGTTACGCTCATTTCATCCAATATTTTTATTTTATCAAATCATGAAAGCCACACCCAATTTGGATTTGAATGTATTAAAGATGAAATAAAAGATGTTGGACCTGCAGGAGGTATTGATGCCATGTTGCATCATACCCATCAAAAAAAAAATATTTTAGTAAGTTGCGATATGCCTTTTTTAGATACATTATCCATTCAAAAAATAATACATGCAAGTGAGGATTATGATATTACAATTCCTTTATTAAACAATTATCCTGAAGCATTAATAGGTAATTATCATCAATCATGTAAATCAACATGGAGAAGTGAATTATTAAAAGGAGAACGAAAATTGAGTACGTTAATTTCTAATTTTAATACCCATTTTATGGATGGAAATGAATTACAAAAACAAAATCCATTATTGTTTAGTAATTTTAATTCGTTGAAAGATATTGAAGCACATGGACAATAAAATTAAAATAAAACTATTCGGCAATTTATCTGAATTAGTCAATACACATGAGATATGGATTGATTTTAAATCAACATTTTTCGAATTAAAAGCTGAATTGTTTTTACAATTTCCCATGTTTGAAAACAAAGAATTTGTTTTTGCTATCAATCAAAAAATAACGCATGAAAATATACTCATTAACCAAAATGCTGAAATAGCTTTGTTGCCTCCATTTTCGGGTGGATAATAGCCTCCCTGCCCTCCAAAGGAGGGTTCTGAAAAATTTAAAAACATGCAACGATTCATACGACAAACAATACTTCCAAAATTTGGAGATGAGGCTCAACAAAAATTGTTGAACAGTAAAGTATTGGTTATAGGTGCTGGCGGTTTAGGTTGTCCTTGTTTACAATATTTAGTGTCGTGTGGCATTGGTACAATTGGTATTGTGGATGGCGACATAATAGATATTTCAAATCTTCAACGTCAAATTTTGTTTACAACAAATGACATTGGAGAAAATAAATCTATCATAGTAAAAGAAAAATTAAAAGACATTCATCCATCAACGAAAATAGATTCGTTTCCTTTTTATATTGATGAAAAAAATGCCATTGATTTAATATCAAAATATAATGTTGTGGTAGATTGTACGGATGATTTTAAAACAAGGTATTTAATAAATGATGTTTGTGCAGAATTATCAATGCCTTTAATTTTTGGAGCTAATTATCAGTTTGAAGGACAGATTGCTGTTTTTAAAATGGATGACTCTACAATTAATTTAAGAGATGTTTTTCCAACGCCACCTAAACAAGCCATGCGATGTGAAGAAGCTGGTGCATTGGGCGCTGTATTAGGTATATTGGGCTCCTTACAAGCATTAGAAACTATCAAATTAATTACTGAACAAAAAGATGGTTTGAATAATGAAATGTTGTATCTGAACTTAATGAAATATGAAACGATAAAAATTAAAATCTCCAAAAAGATGTCCGATGTTAGATGTCCGATGTCAGGAAATACAATTATTGATTTGAATGTAGAAGAATTTATAGGAAAAATAAATAATCCGATGGTTCAACTTATTGATGTAAGAAATGAAATTGAAATTCCTAAAGTCGATTTTGAATGTATCCAAATTCCTTTACCGATTTTGAAAGAAAATATTCATTTAATAAACAAAGAAAAAGAAATTGTGTTGTTTTGCCATATTGGCGTTCGAAGTTTAGAAGCATTAGAACTATTACAAGATGAATTCGATTTTAAGCATGTATCCCATTTAAAAGGTGGCATTATGAAATATTTTTCGATGAAATAAAAATAAAATGTATGAGTGAAAAAAAACCAAAAAAAGTTTTAATGCAAGGTGCCATTTCACCTGAATTTATTGGCAACAGCATTGCTAAACACCAATCTAAAAAAAACATTGGTGCGCATAGTATTTTTTTAGGACAAGTAAGAAATGATATAATTGATAATAAAGAAGTAATCGCCATTGATTATTCTTGTTATGAAGAAATGGCAAATACTACGTTTTTTTCAATACGTGAAGCGCTGTTTCAAAAATACAATTTGACCTGTATGCACATTTATCACAGTGTTGGAATTGTAAAAGCTGGAGAAATATGTTTGTTTGTTTTCACTTCATCACCACATAGAAAAGATGCCATTGATGCGTGTGAAGAAATTGTAGAACGTATCAAAAAAGAAGCACCTGTTTGGGGTAAAGAAATGTTTGATGATGAAGAGGGTGCTTGGAAAGTGAATACTTAAATAAAAAAATCCATCTCAAACCACCAACATCAAGCATCGAACACTATCTTTGTCAAAATCAAAAAATTCATGCTTCCAAAATACAAAAGAGTTCTACTAAAATTATCAGGCGAAAGTTTAATGGGTGATAAAAGCTTCGGTTTAGATCCACAAATGTTGTTGCAATATGCGATGGATATTAAATCAATTACCGATTTAGGCGTTCAAGTAGCATTAGTTATTGGAGGTGGAAACATTTATCGTGGCATGAATGAAAAAGAAACAGGCATCGAACGTGCACAAGGCGACTATATGGGCATGTTAGCAACTGTTATTAATGGTGTGGCTATGCAGAGTATGCTTGAAAAAGTAGGCGTTCAAACTCGTTTACAAAGTGCCATTAAAATGGATCAAGTTGCTGAACCTTACATTCGTAGAAAAGCCTTGCGTCATTTAGAAAAAGGACGTGTAGTCATTTTTGGAGCTGGTACTGGCAATCCTTATTTTACAACCGACACAGCAGGTTCTCTTCGTGCAGTAGAAATGAGTGCCGATGCTATTTTAAAAGGGACTCGTGTTGATGGAATTTATGATGCCGACCCCGAAAAAAATCCGAATGCTGTTAAATTTTCTGACATCACTTTTAATGAAGCCATCAGCAAAAACTTAAAAGTAATGGATATGACGGCTTTCACACTTTGCCAAGAAAATAAAATGCCCATCATTGTGTTTGATATGAATACGGCAGGTAATTTATTGCGCATTATTGCAGGTGAATCCATTGGAACCGTTGTAAAAGACTAGTTTCATTTTTTGCTATCAAAGACTTTTACTTGATTCATCTTTCGTGGCGCTTGTTCCACTATTCGGAAATGGCACTGTTCAACGAACTAATTATTTTCAGCTTGTCAATTTCACATTGATAATATAAAATTCGTAATTGAATCCCTATCTTGTTATCACATAATAAATAACATAAAACCATCCACAAAATGCATGAAAAATTGCCCAAAGGATTGATTTGTTTCTACTCCACGACGCAACAATAGCAATAATGGTGCCTACACCAATTCCACTAATCGAAACAGATTTATCAAAAAAAGGTGCTGCGTCATTTGCAAATAATGGACAAGAAATTGAAACCATTAATAGCAATAAAATTATACTATTTTTCATTGCATAAATATATAATTATTTCACAAATATCTATTCAAAAAAAATCCCACACTTTACAGCATGGGATTTTAGTATTTCTTAACATCGGACAACAAACATCCGACATCGTTTATTTTTTGAATTGAGCAATCAAGCTTTCAGCCAATGCAGTCATTTTAGCAATGCCTTCTTCAGGTAAATTTCCTTTCTTGAATTCAGCTAATAAATCAGCATGCTTGTTTTCCATTTCCATCATGAAAGCGTCTTCAAATTGTTTCATGTTTTTAACAGGCACTTGATTTAATAAACCATTTGTTCCTAAATAAATGATAGCAACTTGTTTTTCTACAGAATATGGAGAAAACTGACCTTGTTTCAAAATCTCTACGTTACGAGCTCCTTTATCTAAAATGTTTTTAGTAGCAGCATCTAAGTCACCTCCAAATTTAGAAAACGCCTCCATTTCTCGGTAAAGTGCTTGGTCTAATTTTAACGTACCGGCTACTTTTTTCATTGATTTAATTTGAGCAGAACCTCCCACGCGAGATACCGAAATACCTACGTTAATTGCAGGACGAATACCAGCATTAAACAAATTCGACTCCAAAAATATTTGTCCGTCAGTGATTGAGATAACGTTTGTAGGAATGTATGCAGATACGTCACCAGCTTGTGTTTCAATAATTGGCAAAGCTGTTAACGAACCTCCACCTTTTACTAAATGTTTAATAGAAGGTGGTAAATCGTTCATGTTTTTAGCAATATCATCTTTACCTACTACTTTTGCAGCGCGCTCTAATAAACGACTGTGTAAGTAGAATACATCTCCAGGATACGCCTCACGTCCTGGTGGACGACGTAACAATAAAGACACCTCACGATATGCAACCGCTTGTTTAGATAAATCATCATAAACAATTAATGCTGGACGACCAGTATCACGGAAGAACTCACCAATTGCAGCTCCAGCAAACGGTGCATAGAACTGTAATGGAGCAGGATCAGCAGCAGTAGCAGCCACAATAATTGTGTACTCCATAGCTCCATTATCCGATAATGTTTTCATTACTTGAGCTACTGTTGATGCTTTTTGTCCAATCGCAACATAGATACAATAAACTGGTTTTCCAGCTTTATAAAATTCTTTTTGATTGATGATAGTATCAATACAAATAGCAGATTTACCTGTTTGACGGTCACCGATAACCAACTCACGTTGTCCACGACCCACTGGAATCATTGCATCAATTGCTTTAATCCCTGTTTGTAATGGTTCTTTTACTGGCTCACGAAAGATAACCCCTGGTGCTTTACGCTCTAAAGGCATTTCATATAATTCACCTGTCAAAGGGCCTTTACCATCTATTGGCTCTCCCAATGTATTTACCACACGTCCTAACATTCCTTCACCTACTTTAATTGAGGCAATACGGTTTGTACGACGTACTTTATTTCCTTCTTTAATCCCTTTACCTTCACCCATCAATACTACACCCACATTGTCTTCCTCAAGGTTTAAGGCAATCGCTTGAACACCATTTTCGAACTCAACAAGCTCACCAGAGCTCACTCCGTTTAAGCCGTAAATACGAGCGATACCATCTCCTACTTGCAATACCGTTCCTACTTCTTCTAGTTCTGCACTTGAATTGAAGTTTCCTAGTTGCTGACGTAGGATGGCTGAAATTTCATCTGGTTTTATACTTACCATTTTATTAATGTTTAATTGTTAATGTTAAATTTTAATTTTCTTTTTACTGCGTACTATTGACTATCTAATATCTGGAACGTAAACATTCGTTAAGAATTGTTTTTTGATATCGTTTAAGTCTCTTAAAATACTTGCGTCAAATAAGTTATTGTTTGCTTCCAAAATAAATCCACCAATTAAGCTTGGATTAACTTTTGTTTTCAAGTCAATCGTGCCTGTAAATTGTTTTTGAATGCTTTGAATTAATGTGTTTTTCATTTCTTCATCTATTGGTTCAGATGTAGTTAGTAAAACCTCATTAATATTGTTGTGTTTTTTATATTGGCTAATAAATGTTGAAATAATTTCTGGTAGAAAAAATTCTCTTCCTTTATTAATAATCAAATTAATGAATTTAAAGGTGACATCATCTACTTTGCCTTCCATAATTGCTTTTACAACATTTTGTTTTGTAGAAGCCGTCACAATTGGGCTTTTCATCATCGAAACAAAATCTTTACTGTCATTGCAAATAGTATCTAAACCCAACATATCATTATACATTGTGTCTAATTTGCCATTTTCAATAGCAATATCCATTAATGATTTGGCGTAACGTGCTGCTAATCTTGGATTTTGCATCTTAGTTTAATTTAATTTCGTTTGCTAATTTAGAAATATAGTCGTTTTGTTCGCTTTTGTTTGCCAATTCCTTACGAAGTACTTTTTCAGAAACTTCAATTACTAATGAGCCAATTTGATTTTTTACATCAATGATAGCTGCATTTTTTTGCATTTCAATTTGCTGACGAGATTCTAACATAATTTTGTTAGCTTCTTCTTTTGCTTCTTCTTTTGCTTCGTTTATAATTTTATCTTTCGTTTCTTTTGCTTCTTTTAACAATAAAGAGCGTTCTTCACGAGCTTGATTTAACAAGTTTTCGTTTTCAGATTTCATTGAAGCCATTTCTGATTTCATTTTTTCTGCTGAAGCAATACTGTCTGCAATATTACTTTCACGTTCGTTCAACGCTTCTAAAATTGGTTTCCAAGCAAATTTCTTCAATAAGAAAATTACAAATAATAAGGCGATTAACGTCCAAAAGAAGAGACCAAACCCAGGTAATAATAATTCCATTTTTGTTTTTTATTTTTTTATTTTAGTCTTATGAATTTTGCCACAAAGGCACTAAATCACAAAGAGACACAAAGTTTTTTATTTTTTAGAACCCTCCTTTGGAGGGCTGGGAGGCTTTTAAATAAACTACACGCTTTGCCCTTTGCTCACGTGTAGTTTAATAATTTTTACTACGTTTAGTTTTTTAACTGCCATCTGACAACTGTCATCCGACATCTAAATTACAAAACGATAGCTAAGATACCTGCGATTACTCCGAAAAGAGCAACACCCTCTACAAGGGCAGCAGCAAGGATCATGTTAGAACGGATTTCTCCAGCCACTTCTGGTTGACGAGCGATAGATTCTAAAGCTCCTTTACCGATTTGACCTACTCCAATTCCTGCTGCTAAAGCTGCAATTCCAGCTCCAACTGCTCCACCTGCAGATGCGATACCTTCTAATAAAATGTTTAATACTGACATATATATTGGTTTTAAAAATTACGTAATTAATGATGGTCTTTTTCATGAGAATCATCGTGATGATGTTCTTCAATAGCTTGACCAATGAAAACAGCTGTTAAATTTGTGAAAATAAATGCTTGAATTGCAGCAACTAATAACTCCAAGAAAAACATGAAGATACTGAAACCAACAGAAACTGGAATAAATGCAATTCCTGCTACTTTACTTAAACCTGAAAAAATAAATATCAACATAATGATACTTAAAATGATGGTGTGCCCTGCAAAAATATTAGCAAACAAACGAATCGCTAATGCAATTGGTTTGATAATTAAATTACTTAAAATTTCAATTGGAACTAAAATAAATTTAATACCTAATGGAACTCCTGGAGGATTAAAAATATGACCCCAGAAATTTTTATTTGAATTCACTAACATTACCACAAAGAATATGAGTGCTAATACTAACGTAACGGCAATGTTTCCTGTTAAGTTGAACCCAAATGGCAAAAGCCCTAATAAATTATTTACCCAAATAAAGAAGAAAAGGGTTAATAACAAAGGCATGTATTTAGCATATGTTTTTCCTAAGTTAGGCTTTGCTACGTTATCTTGTATGAAGCCTATAATAGGTTCGATGGCATTTTGAAATCCTGTAGGAGCAACGTTTGCACCATTTTTCTTATATTTTTTTGCAACGCCTGTTAATAAAAACCACAAAATAATGATTGATAAGAAAAGGCATAAAACATTTTTAGTGATACTGATATCATAAAAAGTTGAATCATCTTGAGCACGAATTTTTTGTTTTCCGTTTTCTACATACAATTCGTAACCGTGAGCTGGCGTGTGACCGTGTTCGAACGCTGATGATAAAAATACGTTGACCCCATTTGTTGGATTAATTAATATAACAGGTAATGGAACTGAAACATGTGTTGCTTCATGCCCTTCGCCTAAACTAAAGAGGTGCCAATCGTACGAATCGCTGATGTGACCAAAAATTTCGCCTTTTATATCTAATTTTCCTGCTTCGTGGTGTTCTTCCGAATGATTTTCTGTTGTGGGAGCTACTTCATGCTCTTGTGCAAATAAGTTACCCATTAAACCAAATGTAAATAAAATGGCTAGAAGTACTGATTTTGCTCGTTTTATATTGCGTTTGTGCATACCTATCATGAATTCGAGTGCGAAAGTAATAATTTTACCTCATAGAAAAAAGTTTGAAAAGAATATCTTTGCAAAAAAAATTTAAAAGTTCACAAGAAAAGCTGAATAAAGTTCGTTATTTGAAAGTTGCCACTTCCGAATAGCGAACAGGGCCACAAAAAATAAATCAATAAAAAGACTTTGAAAACAAAAAATAATTAAATGAAGAAAATAATTTCGATCGTAGGCGCTAGGCCCCAATTTATTAAACACGCACCCATGCAACTGGAGTTGCAAAAACAGTTTAATGCCATGACGATTCATACGGGTCAGCACTATGACGAAAACATGAGCGCCATTTTTTTTAATGAATTGAATATTCCTAAGCCTGATTTTAAGTTTGATATTGGTGGTAGCAAACCTCAAGGTGAGCAAACAGGCATTATGATGACTGAAATTGAAAAAGTTTGTATGGCCGAAAAGCCTGATGCTATTTTGGTTTATGGAGACACCAACTCAACACTAGCAGGTGCTTTGGTGGGTGCAAAAATGCACATTCCAATTATTCATATTGAGGCTGGGTTGAGAAGTTTTAACAGAGAAATGCCCGAAGAAATTAATCGAATTGTGGCTGATGAATTTTCAAAATTATTATTTTGCCCAACAGATGGCGCTATTGAAAATTTGAAAAAAGAAGGCATTACACACAATCATATATATAGATGTGGAGATGTGATGTGTGATATGATTAAATTGATTGAACCTACAGTGCAACCATTATTGACTGAACCCTATTATTTTGTAACCATACACAGACCATATAACACGGATGAAGATGCTCGTTTGAAAAGTATTTTGACTATTTTAAATGATTTAGATAAAAAAGTAGTTTTCTCTATTCATCCAAGAACGGTGGCACGTTTGAAAGGTTTTGGAATGAGCGAAAGTGATTTTCCGAATATTAGTTTTATTCCGCCAATGAGTTATGCTGACAGTGTTTCTTATCAAAAATATTGTGATTGCGTAATTACAGACAGTGGTGGCATTCAAAAAGAGGCGTATATTTTGGGTAAAAAATGCATTACGCTTCGTAGCGAAACAGAATGGACCGAAACATTAGTGAATGGATGGAATACATTGATTTTTGATGATTTAACTCAAATTAAAACAGCTATTACTGAAAAACCAGGAGCTTATGTAGACAATGTTTATGGTGATGGACAAGCAGCAAAAGAAATTACAACGTTAATCTCACAGAATTTATAGAAAGGGCTAATTATTTTTTTCTAAATTTGACAAATAAATATTTTTTCGATTAATGTGTGGAATTGCTGGAATAATTACAAAAGACACTTCTGAACTTACAATAGACAGGCTAAAAAAAATGACGGACATCATTGAGCATCGTGGCCCAGATGGTGATGGTCAATGGATTTCTGCTGATGGACAAGTAGGTTTAGGAC
>CANHNT010000037.1 GCA_947461985.1 Bacteroidota bacterium
AGGAACCATTAAAGGTGATATTGCTTTGGGTGAATTAATTATATACGCCAGTGGTGACCCTAGTTTTGGCAGTGATCGTTTTAATGAAACAAAATCGCAGGTTATTTTATCAAAAATTTCGGAGGCATTAAAATCCAAAGGGGTAAAACATTTAAAAGGGAAAATAAGGATAGTTAATACTGTTTTTAATGATACAGTTGTTAATGCACATTGGTTAGAGGAAGATTTTGGCAATTATTATGGTGCTGGAATTTTTCCATTAAATTGGAAAGAAAACAAATTTGATATCTCGATTAAAACGAACGACTCCACGTTTGAAGTAGTAAAAAACGATGGAGGATTAAATAATCTGAAAGACTTTAAAATAGAATTGCTTCAAAATAATTCGCCCACGGCAAAAGATGCTTTTGCTTATATTTTGCAAAATAGTTCGTATAAATATGCGCTTCGAGGCGATTTTGCACCTTCCGATAAAGCGCAGGGCATGTCGTTAGCCAGAATTAATCCTGAAGAAGATTTTAAAACTGAATTGATAGCACATTTAAAGAAACATTTTTCAGTTGACTTTGTGCCGATTGATTTGCCTTCGGCTGAAATAAATTTGGTTACGTTTCAATCGCCCCCATTGTCGAAATTGGTTTATTGGTGCAATCAAAAAAGTTTGAATTTATACGCAGAAGCTTTTTGTAAAACAATTGCATTGAAAAAAAGGGGCAAAGGCAATTGGGAAACCGGTATTCAAGAAATGAAAAAAGTAGCCTTACAACTTGGTGTTGATACGAGCTTGATTCATCTTTTTGATGCCAGTGGATTAGCTCCAACAGATAGGATGACCACGTATACTATAGCCAATTTATTGAGTTGTTATAAAAAGCAATCATGGTATAAGGTATATTTTGAAAGTTTGCCCATCATAAACAATATCACCATGAAGAGTGGTTATATTGGAGGAACAAGAAGTTATGCAGGGTATATCACGTTAAAAGATAGTACAAAAGTTAGTTTTTCATTTATTGTAAATAGCTATGCTGGTAAACCTCGTTCGGTAAAAGAAAAAATGTTTAAAGTGTTAGATGTGTTGAAGCCTTAATACCTAACAAATTTAGTTGTCAGAGTTTTTTTATCATTAAATAATTTAAGCAAATAAGTTCCTTTTGATAAAGCCGTCACATTGACTTTGTGCTTTAATTCACTAAAATTTTCGGAAAATAATTTTCTTCCATCTAACGCATAAATTTCAACAGTAGATGTTTTTTCTGCATTTTGCATTGATATATTTAAAGTCATAATTTTTATTTTAATTAAAAATGGTATACAACTAGTAGTGTTATTTATACTAAAATAAAAATGAGTTTTTCAGTATATTATCTAACTAATATTATGCCAAAAAATGTTTTCTACAGATAAATTATGTTAATTTGATATATCAACCCAAAAAATAAAGATATTTTATAACTATCAATACAAGTTCGTAAATTTGAAATCTTAATAGATTATTAAAATTTTAGATTATGATAAAAAAATGTATTCTATCGTTATGTTGTTTGCTGTTTCTTTCAAAAATAATATTCAGTCAATGCAACATATTGATAGCTAATTTGCAAGATACAATTCCAGCTTGCAAAAATACGAGTATACAATTAAATCCAAATCTGGTTGCTATTGGAACACCCAATTATATTGATACTTTTTGGACACCCACTACAGGATTATCAAACCCCAATATTATTAATCCTCTTGTGAATGTAGGTACAACTAATCAAAATTATGTACTGACAATCCAAGCAGTGACAGCGAATGAATTAATTATCAATGGGGATTTTAGTTTAGGAAATACTGTTTTTTCTTCAGCTTATGTTTATGGAACAGGAGGTACGTATGGATTGTTGTCACTAGAAGGGCAATATGCTGTTTCAACTAATCCCAGTTTAACGCATACTGGTTTTGCAAATTTTGGAGATCATACTACAGGCACTGGAAGTATGATGGTCGTAAATGGGGCAAGTTCATCAAACACCGCAATATGGTGCCAAACCATCGCTGTAAATCCTAACACTTGGTATGATTTTTCGGCATGGGGTGCAACATGTGTTCCTAGTGCGCCAGCTATTTTGCAGTTTTCAATAAATAGTACGCTAATAGGAACGCCTTTATCCCTTCCTTTAACAACCGGGGTTTGGACACAGTTTCATGCAACTTGGTTTAGTGGAGCAAACACATCGATAAATATTTGTATCAATGACCAACAAGTTGCAACGAGTGGAAACGATTTCGCAATTGATGATATTTCGTTTAGAGAAATTTGTACAATGACGGACAGTGTATATTTTAAAACGGTTAATTTAACACATAGTATACAACCAGAATTGCATTTAGGTTGCAGTCAAGATTCTGTTAAGTTTTATGCTCAAAACGGCAGTGGAAACACCCCTTCAAACTATGCATGGAGCTTTGGTGATGGTGCTGTTTCCTCACAAAAAAATCCTTTCCATATTTATGCAGCACAAGGAATTTATGCAGTGAAATTAATTGTTGAAAAAAATGGGTGTAAAGATTCCATGACTTACAATTTAGATTTAACGCATAGTTTTAGTGCAAAGTTTTCATTATTTACTCCAAATGCTTGTGTTGGACAAAATTATTCTATCAATGTTTTTCCTTCAAATGCTATAAATACTACTATATTAAGTTCAATAGTAATTTGGGGTGATGGAACTATAGATAATAATACTACACATACCTATTTGACTGCTGGAAATTATAAAATAACCTATATACTAACTGATATACTTGGTTGTAAGGATACAGACAGTCACAATATAATTGTCAATGATGCACCGTTTGTTTCTTTCGTTTCATCCAATAGTAATATCTGTATTGGTCAGCCAATTAGTTTTGTAGATTCTACTAAATATTGTGATGCATTTACTTGGGATTTTGGTGATGGAAACATATTAAAAGATGTACATAATCCATCACATATTTTTGACAAACCTGGAAACTATATTGTTAGTTTATCTGGAACAAATTTATTTTGTGCCACTGCATCTAATCCAGCTTTTCAAAATATCAATGTCAACCCATATCCACAAGTAAATTTAGGAAGTGACACGGCTATTTGTAGCGGACTAACCGGTTCTATTTTATTAACCAATAACTTTCCTACAATCGGTTCATATTTGTGGAATACTGGAGAAACCACCAACTCTATTTTAGTAAATGAACCAAATCACTATTGGTTACAGGTATCTAATGGGAATTGTGCAACTACTGATTCGGTTTGGGTTAAAAATGATTGTTATATTAATATTCCAAACTCTTTCTCTCCTAATGGAGATGGAATGAATGATTATTTTATACCAAGAGAAATTTTAA
Source organism: Bacteroidota bacterium (assembly GCA_947461985.1). Classification (GTDB taxonomy): domain Bacteria; phylum Bacteroidota; class Bacteroidia; order Chitinophagales; family Chitinophagaceae; genus OLB11. The sequence continues at coordinate 3,376 of CANHNT010000037.1, forward strand.
GTAGTGGATTGCTTCAATTTAAAATGAGTATTTATAACCGATGGGGTGAAAAAATTTACATTACTGACAAAATTGATGGTAGAGGCTGGGACGGAAAATACAATAATAAAACTCAAGAGTTAGGTGTTTATATTTATATTATAGATGTTGTGTTTAAAAATGGCTTGCGTAAAAACTTTACAGGAAATGTTACTTTGTTAAAATAGCACGGTCATTTACTAAGATACAATTAAAATAATAACCTTATTTTTGGAGTATGAATAAAAGTTGGATTTCGCCAACCATCGATCAAGTTGGTGTAGAAGAACGTGTTACTAGGTTCAATACTCGAAGTGTTAAAAAAGAAAGTAAAATGCAAGGCATGTTATTGGCCTTGAACATGATTGACTTAACTACGCTTGAAGGAAAAGATACTGCTGGAAAAGTAAAACAAATGTGCTATAAAGCGATGCATTTAGCCGATGACATAGAAGGCTTGCCAACAGTAGCAGCAGTTTGTGTTTATCCTAATCATGTGAAAACGGCTAAGAAAGCGTTGCAAGGTTCAAATGTAAAAATAGCTTCAGTGGCAACTGCTTTTCCAAGTGGAAATTCATCCAGAAAAATAAAACTAGAAGATGTAAAAATAGCCGTTACCAATGGAGCCGATGAAGTAGATATGGTGATTAGTCGGGGTGAATTTTTAGCAGGCAATTACAATTTTGTTTTTGATGAAATAGCTGCCATTAAAGAAGCTTGTGGTCCTGCTCGATTAAAAGTTATTTTAGAAACTGGAGAATTGTCTACGCTCGATAATGTGCGAAAAGCCAGTGACATTGCTATTTATGCTGGTGCCGATTTTATTAAAACCTCTACAGGAAAAATTCAACCGGCCGCTACCATGCCTGTAACATTAGTGATGTTGCAAGCGATTAAAGATTACTACGATGAATCGGGTATTATGATAGGAATGAAGCCTGCAGGAGGCATTTCAACTTCCAAACAAGCCTTGCAATATTTAGTTATGTTGTATGAAACTTTGGGTGAAAAATGGATGACGAATGAATGGTTTCGTTTTGGTGCCAGTAGTCTAGCGAATGATATTTTATTGCAATTAGGTAAAGAAAAATACGGAGTTTATTATAGTGGGGATTACATAAGTAAAGATTAATTTAAAAAATTTTACAATTAAAAAATGGCAACAACTAAAAATAAAATAGTAAAAAAATCAGCACCGCAAGTTTCATCTGTTAAATCGGTGTTTCAAAACTATGCTCCTGCACCTGAATCATCAGACCATATTCAATTAAAATCTCAATATGATTTGTTCATCAATGGAAAATTTGTAAAGCCATTGAGTAAGGAATATTATGATACCATCAATCCAGCTACAGGAAAAAAAATAGCATCTGTTGCTAAAGGAAACGAAAAAGATATAGATGCAGCAGTAAAATCGGCAAACAAAGCCTTTGAAACATGGAGTAAAACAGCGCCCAAAGAACGTGCAAAATATATTTATAGAATTGCTCGAATGATTCAAGAACGAGCTAGAGAATTTGCTGTCATTGAAACAATGAATGGTGGAAAATCAATTCGTGAAAGTAGAGATATTGATGTGCCATTAGCCGCTAATCATTTTTTCTATTATGCAGGTTGGGCAGATAAATTAGAGTATGCATTTCCAAATCGCAATCCAAAACCCATTGGTGTAGCAGGTCAAATTATTCCTTGGAATTTTCCTTTATTAATGGCTGCTTGGAAAATAGCACCTGCATTAGCAACAGGGAATACGGTTGTATTAAAGCCAGCAGAAACCACTCCATTAACCGCTTTGAAGCTAGCAGAAATTATTCAAGAAAGTGGTTTGCCTGATGGCGTTGTAAATATTGTTACTGGTTTTGGTGACTGTGGTGCAGCGTTGGTAAATCACCCACAAGTCAATAAAATTGCCTTTACAGGAAGCACTCCTGTTGGAAAATATATTCAAAAAGCAATTGCTGGAACAAGCAAAAAAGTAACCTTAGAATTAGGAGGTAAAGCAGCCAATATCATTTTTGATGATGCGCCTATTGATCAAGCTGTAGAAGGAATCGTCAATGGAATTTTCTTTAACCAAGGGCATGTTTGTTGTGCCGGTTCACGCTTATTTATTCAAGAAAATGTTGCTGAAAAAGTTATCAAAAAATTGAAAGAAAGAATGAAAACGTTGATTGTTGGTGATCCGATGGATAAAAATACCGACATTGGTGCTATCAATAGTCAAGCTCAATTAGATAAAATTAATCATTACATCAAACTCGGTCAAAAAGAAGGTGCAGAAATTTTTCAACCCGAATGTTCAATTCCTTCTCATGGATTTTTTTGTAAGCCAACATTATTTATAGGCACATCTCAAAGTCATCGAATTGTGCAAGAAGAAATTTTCGGTCCTGTTTTAACGATTCAAACGTTTAGAACAATTGAAGAGGTCATTGAGAAAGCGAATAATATTCCGTATGGTTTAAGCGCTGGCGTTTGGACTGATAAAGGGAGTAAAATTTTTAATCTTACATCAAAATTAAGAGTAGGCGTTGTATGGGCAAATACGTATAATAAATTCGATCCAACATCACCATTTGGAGGCTATAAAGAAAGTGGATTTGGAAGAGAAGGCGGTGTTCATGGATTGTTGCCTTATGTGAAATTTTAAAAGCCTCCCTGCCCTCCAAAGGAGTGTTCGGCAAATCGTAAAAAAAATAAAGACTATGCAATTAGAAATTTTAAAAACATACAAATTATATATCGGTGGTGCTTTTCCTCGAACTGAAAGCGGTCGATTTTATAAACTAGAAAATAATAAGAAAGAGGTCATTGCAAATATGTGTCTTTCTTCACGAAAAGATTTTCGAAATGCTGTTGTTGCAGCACGAAAAGCAGTTGAGGGTTGGAGTGGACGAGCGGCTTTTAATAGAGGACAAATTTTATATCGAATTGCAGAAATGTTAGAAGGTAGAAAAATGCAATTTATTGAAGAATTAATTTTACAAGGAGCTACTAAAGCAAATGCTGAAAAAGAAGTTCGTCAAGCCATTGATAGATGCGTTTATTACAGTGGTTGGTGCGATAAATACCAACCATTATTTGGATCCATAAATCCTGTGGCTACATCGCATTTCAATTTTTCGGTACCCGAACCAACTGGTGTTGTAAGTGTACTTGCTGATGAAAATTCTTCATTGTTAGGATTAGTTTCAGTTATTATGCCTATCATCGTAGGAGGAAATACTTGTGTTGTTTTAGCTTCCGAAACAAAACCTTTGTGCAGCATCACATTTGCTGAAGTGTTAGCTACGTCTGATTTACCTGGAGGAGTTGTCAATATATTAACTGGGAATAGCAAAGAATTGCATACTCATTTTGCATCGCACATGGATGTAAATGCAGTGGTTTATTGCAGAGAAAATGTGGAGGAAGCAAAAGCAATAGCAGAACTATCTTCATTGAATGTAAAACGCAGTTTTTTTTGGCAAAAAGACTGGACAAAAACTGAACATGAAAACCCGTATTTAATTATGGATTTGCAAGAAATAAAAACGACTTGGCATCCAATTGAAAATATTGGAGTAAGTGGTGCGAAGTATTAAAAAATTATTATCGGTATTTATTAATACCTATTAAAATCATAAAAAATGGCCTAAATAAAAAAAAATATGGAATATAGAAGATTAGGAAAATCAGGATTGCAAGTTAGCGCACTTTCTTTTGGAAGTTGGGTTACATTTAGCAAGCAAATTAATGACAAGCGTGCCGATGAATTAATGGGTATAGCTTATGACAATGGGATTAATTTTTTCGATAATGCAGAAGTTTATGCATTAGGAGAAAGTGAAAACATGATGGGTAGAGTATTGAAAAAGAAAAAGTGGGATAGAACAAGCATTGTTTTAAGCAGCAAAGTATTTTTTGGTTGGAGAGGCGAAAATAACAAACCAAATCAAACGGGCTTAAGCAGAAAACATGTGATTGAAGCATGCGATGAAGCATTGAAAAGAATGCAAACCGATTATTTGGATTTATATTTTTGTCATCGTGCGGATAAAAATACGCCTATTGAAGAAACGGTGTTGGCAATGAATACATTGATTCAACAAGGGAAAATTTTATATTGGGGAACGAGTGAATGGAGTGCGGTAGAAATTATGGAAGCGCATCGCATTGCTGAAAAATATAGAATAATTGGACCTACAACGGAACAACCTCAATATAATTTATTTGAACGTCAAAAAGTTGAATTAGACTTTGCAGATATTTATTCGAATGTGGGTATGGGAACAACTATTTGGAGTCCATTAGCCACTGGTTTATTAACAGGAAAATACAATGATGGCATTCCTAAAGATGCTCGATTAGGCTTAAAAGGGTTCGATTGGTTGGCTGATCGTTGGTTAGCAAAAGAGAAAATAGATAAGGTGAAAAAATTAGCAACGGTGGCCAAAGAATTAAACTGCACATTAGCTCAAATGAGCATTGCTTGGTGTGCCATGAATCCCAATGTATCTACCGTAATTTTAGGTGCAACTAAAAAAGAACAATTGAATGATAATTTAAAATCATTAGAGATTGTTCCAAAATTAACACCCAATATCATTGAAAAAATAGAAAAAATAATGAAAAATAAACCAGCAAAAGCATCATTCTAATGCAGGATTTCGTGTAATATTTCTATGCTTTTTAAACTTGGCATTGTAGGAATGTGAATTTTTAAATAATGTAATAAATCATTTAATATTTCTTTTCGTTGAGATTGATTGAGAGGAATATTTTTGACGTCAGCAAAAGCAAATTGGTTTAACAATAATAACCAATTTGCTTTTTTATTGTCTAGATAATTGATATGGTTTATTTTTTCCAAATCTATGAACTGTCCATTCACTAAATCAAAAATTGGGTTTTCAATTTCTTCATTCGGTTGAAATCCAAACCCTAACTGTTGACACATTTGGATTGTAAAATATAAAGGATAATTGCCTAATTGTTTTTCTTCTTCTTGATCGATATATAAAAATGTTTCCTCAAAAAAATGGTATAAATCTGCATTTTTTTCTTGCTCTGAAATTGATTTTGAAATTAATTCAGTAATAAAAATAGCAATGCTGTTTTTGACCATCGAAAAATTGAGTGATTGATAAAGATGCAATAATTTCACTTCTTTAATTCGTTGTAAATTTTTATTCGGTTGATGATATACAATTAAATCAAGTAGGGTAGTGGGTTGATAAATATTTGCTTTAGAAACTGATTTCCGCTCCGTTCTCACACCGTTTACCATATAGCTTTGCATGCCAAATAATTCGGTATAAATAGTGACAATTAAACTTGTATCACTATATTTTATGGAGCGTAAAACAATTCCTTTTGTTTGATGAAGCATTCATGCAAAAGTCAGTTTTTATTTTTGTTAATCAATTTATATCATTAAATTTATATTTTATAAAACAACTATGCAAACAAACATAAAAACCTTACTCATTATTTCAATTGTTATTTTCTCTATTTCTGCTGCGGTTATATTATTAGGTGCATTAAGTAAACTACAACATTGGTCGTTTGCCGGTCCTTTATTAATTATTGGAATGTGTCTACAAATGGTTAGTTATTTATTTGGAGCGTTTACATTAATTAAATACATTCGTACTAAATAAAACCTACTATTTTGTCTTTATTTAAAGAATATTTTTCGTTTACGAAAGGTCAGCGTATAGCCATTGTTTCGTTGTTAAGTTTAATCGTTATTTTGTCTGTTGTAAATTTTTTAATGCCTTTTTTTATTCATCCAAAAGCAGAAATGCCTTCAGACGAATTAAAGCAATTGATGGCAAAAATAAAAGTTGATTCTAGCCAAAATAATTATTATTCATCGAATGAAAAATATGTTCCCACCCAACTAACTCCTTTTAATTTTAATCCAAATGAATTAGATTCTAATGGATTTATTCGATTAGGACTTCGAGCTAAATTGGCGCACACTATATTAAATTATCGAAACAAAGGAGGTCGTTTTTACAATAAAGAAGGATTTCAAAAAATGTATGGTTTGCATGAGGAAGAATACAAACAATTAGAAGCTTATATTGCGATTCCTGAATCTAATAAATTTCAATATAAACCGAAAGAAGTAGTTTCAATAGAGCTGAATAGTGCTGATACCATGCAACTGAATAAACTAAGGGGTATTGGCAATAAATTATCAATGAATATTGTAAAATATAGAACAGAATTAGGCGGTTTTGCTAGAGTTGAACAGTTAAAAGAAGTTTGGGGAATTTCTCCTGAAACGTTTGATATGATCAAAGGCAATTGTCACGTAAATAGTAAAGCGATTAAAAAAATAAATTTAAACGAAGCCACATTAGCAGAAATTAACATTCATAAGTATTTGAAAGGAGAAATAGCAAAAGCTTTAGTGAATTATCGTAAAGAACATAATTATAAAATAGATAATTTATTGCAAATCAAAGAAATTGAATTGATTAATGACGAAATATTTCGTAAAATTGTACCTTACTTAAAGTTATAATAAAATAAACGGTTTTATGAATTTCGCACCCACAGAATTGCAATCGCAAATTGCAGACATGATTAAAGATTTTGCAGATAAAAATATTCGCCCAAAAATGATGGAATGGGATGAAACGCAAGAATTTCCTATAGAAGTATTTAAAAAATTAGGCGAATTAGGTTTGATGGGAGTCTTAATTCCTACTGAATATGGTGGTTCTGGCATGACTTATATGGAATACATTACCGTAGTCAGTGAAATTGCTAAAGTATGTGGATCAATTGGTTTGTCTGTTGCTGCACATAATTCACTTTGTACAAATCATATTTACAAATTTGCAAGCGATGAGCTAAAGAAAAAATACATTCCCAAGTTAGCATCAGGTGAATGGATAGGTGCATGGGGTTTAACCGAAGCCAATACCGGTTCTGATGCAGGAAATATGCAATGTGTAGCTAAAAAAGATGGCGATGATTGGATTATTTCGGGTACCAAAAACTGGATTACACATGGTAAAACAGGTGATGTAGCAGTGGTACTTTGCAGAACAGGAGAACCTCGTACAAAAAACAATGTAACCGCTTTTGCAATCGAAAAAGGAACGCCAGGTTTTACAGCAGGTAAAAAAGAAAATAAATTAGGAATGCGTGCTTCTGAAACAACAGAATTAGTTTTTGATAATTGTAGAATTTCGGATGCTCAACGTTTAGGTAATATTGGAGAAGGTTTTAAACAAGCGATGGTTATTTTAGATGGTGGACGAATTTCAATTGCTGCATTGGCTTTAGGCATTGCAAAAGGAGCATATGAAGCATCTATTAAATATTCAAAAGAGCGTTTTCAATTCGATCAACCCATTTCAAATTTTCAAGCCATTCAATGGAAATTAGCCGATATGGCGACGCAAATTGAAGGGGCCGAATTATTAATTTATCAAGCAGCAGACAAATTAATGAGAGGTGAAAAAATGACCAAAGAAAGTGCGATGGCAAAATATTATGCATCTGAAGTATCGGTAAGAGTTGCTACTGAAGCAGTGCAAATATTTGGCGGATATGGCTATACCAAAGACTTTCCTGTAGAAAAATACTACCGTGATAGTAAACTTTGCACTATTGGCGAAGGAACGTCGGAAGTTCAAAAATTAGTTATCTCTAGAGACATCTTAACTCAATAAATAAAAAATAGGTTAGAAAATTTCTAACCTATTTTTTTAAATATCATTTTTATGAAGTATATTTAATTTTTTAATATAAAAATATAAAATTATGAAATCAAAAAAACTACTTTTTTCTTCTCTTTTAATGTTACGTGGTGTAGCTACTTACATTACT
>CANHNT010000038.1 GCA_947461985.1 Bacteroidota bacterium
GTTCTAATTTTCAAATTCAACACTTATCTTCGCTAAAATTTTTTCATCATGGCAAAAACATTCGGAAAAGAAACTTATTTATATTGGTACGAAACCATGTTGCTTCAACGACGTTTTGAAGAAAAAACAGGTCAGTTATATGGCATGCAAAAAATTAGAGGATTTTGTCATTTATATATTGGTCAAGAGGCCGTTTCTGCAGGTACTATGACGGCGATTAGAGATGACGACAATATGATTACAGCATATCGCGATCATGGGTTGGCAATTGCTAAAGGTATTTCTGCTCGTGAATGTATGGCAGAAATGTATGGCAAAGCAACTGGTTGCACCAAAGGAAAAGGTGGCTCTATGCACTTCTTTTCTAAAGAGAAGAAATTCTTTGGTGGACACGGCATTGTAGGTGGACAAATTGGATTGGGTGCAGGAATTGCATTTGCAGAGCAATATAAAGGAACAGATGTTGTTACTGTATGCTATTTTGGTGATGGCGCTGCTCGTCAAGGTATTTTACATGAAACATTTAATATGGCAATGACTTGGAAATTGCCTGTTATATTTATTTGTGAAAATAACTATTATGCAATGGGTACCTCTGTTGAAAGAACATCTAATGTATTAGATATTTATAAATTTGCAGATGCCTATGATATGCCTGGCGACAGTGTAGACGGCATGAAACCTGAAGATGTGCATGAAGGCGTAGAACGTGCAGTAAAACGTGCAAGAGATGGTGGTGGCCCAACATTGTTAGAAATAAAAACGTATCGATATAAAGGACACTCTATGAGTGACCCTGCAAAGTATAGAACAAAAGAAGAATTAGAAGAATTTAAATTAAAAGACCCAATTGAGCATGTTTTAAACGTAATTAAACAAAATAATTATGCTACCGATGCCGAAATAGAAGCTATAAATGATAAAATAAAAGCTGAAATTGACGATTGTGTTGAATTTGCTGAAAACTCTCCTTATCCAGATGTTTCAGAGGTTTATAAAGATATTTATACAGACGAAAACTATCCATTTATTTTGGATTAAAATATTAAAAAAAGACAACGTTAAGTTGTCTTTTTTTATATCTAATTAAATTACCGCTAACAACTCTTGCTGCAAACTCGCACCCTTATCCTGGTTATACCATTGTTGCAAACCCATTTTTTGCTGATCTATTGCTAAGCCTTGCGCTTTTAAATCCATAAAATAATGTTGACCTGCTACAGGTCTTGGACCCCAATTATACAAATCTTCATTATGCTCGTTTCGAATAATTAATTTAGGAACAGATTTATTGCCATTGGTTAAATAATGATCAATTTCGGAATCTGCATCTCTCAGTTGAATTTCTAAGGAAATAAACGCATTCATCTCACTTAATTTATAAACAAAAGGTACAATATGTGCTGCATCACCACACCAAGGTTCGGTTATTAAAACCCATTTTTGTGGTGATGAAATAGCGTTTAATTTCGACACTAATTCTTCATTTAAAACACCTTGCTTCAACCATCTATTCATTCTTGAAATATTTAATTTTACATATTCCATAAAATGAGCATCATCATAAGGAGTAGACGTTATTTTCCCCTCTAAAACTTCGTTGAAATATTCGATATAATCTGACCAATTCATTTTTTATAATTTGATGCAAATGTAAAATGAAATAGCTTATTAGATTGCCACTTAGGTTACTTAGATTTATTAATTCTTTTATATTAAAAATAGAATATGCTATTTTTCAAATTTGTATCTTTGGGCACTTCAAAAAAAATAGACATTCATGCAATATAATTTCAATGAAATAGAAAAAAAATGGCAAGCTTATTGGAACGAGAATAATTCTTACAAAGTTGAGAATGATTTTTCAAAACCAAAATGCTATGTGCTCGATATGTTCCCCTACCCTTCTGGTGCCGGTTTACATGTTGGACATCCATTAGGTTATATTGCGTCAGACATTTATGCTCGTTACAAACGATTGAAAGGCTTTAATGTGTTGCATCCTATGGGGTTTGATGCATTTGGTTTGCCTGCCGAACAATATGCGATTGAAACAGGACAACATCCTGCAACAACGACTAAAGTAAACATTGAACGTTATAAAGAGCAATTAGGCAAAATTGGTTTTTGTTATGATTGGAGCAGAGAAGTAAAAACATCTGATCCCAATTATTACAAATGGACACAATGGATTTTTTTACAATTATATAATTCATGGTATAATCCTAAAACAAATAAAGTTGAAAAAATCGAAACGATTTTTGATGCTGGATGCCCGATGTCAGATGTTAGGAATGCAGAACGCGATAATCAAACATCAACCATCGAACATCGTTTAATGGAATATCGTTTGGCATATAAAAAAGAAAGCTACGTCAATTGGTGTGAAGCATTGGGAACAGTGCTTGCAAATGATGAAGTTATAAATGGAGTTTCAGAACGGGGTGGACATCTTGTAGAACGAAAATTAATGAGTCAATGGTTTTTAAGAATCACTGCTTTTGCTGAAAGACTTTTAACTAGTTTGGACGATTTAGATTTTCCCGAAAGTTTGAAAGAAATGCAACGCAATTGGATTGGGAAAAGTGTGGGTGCGGAAATTAAATTCGATGTTAGATCTCAGATCTCAGATCTCAGCAATACAGATAAAACTGACAACCAGCATCCGTCATCTGGCATCAATGTTTTTACAACAAGACCTGATACTATTTTCGGAGTTTCATTTATTGTATTGGCGCCTGAACATGAATTGGTAAATTTGATTACGACTACAGAACAAAAACCAGCTGTTGAGGAATATCAAAAAATCACTTCATCACGAAGTGAACGTGAGCGTTTGGCTGAAACAAAAACGATTTCAGGGAGTTTCACCGGTGCTTATGCCATTCATCCTTTCACAGGAAAAGAAATTCCAATTTGGATTTCAGAATATGTTTTGGCTGGTTATGGTACTGGTGCTATCATGGCTGTGCCTTGTGGCGATGAGCGTGATTATGCTTTTGCAAAACATTTTAATTTAGAAATTCCAAATATTTTTAAAGATGTTGACATTGCTGAAAAAGCGTGTAGCGACAAAAATGTTGTAATTGCAAACTCAGATTTCATCTCAGATTTATCAGTAAAAGAAGCCAGTAAAATCGCCATTGATAAAATTGAAGAACGTAAAATTGGCTCTCGAAAAGTAAATTATAGAATGCGTGATGCAGGTTTTAGTCGTCAACGATATTGGGGTGAACCTTTCCCAATTGTTTATGATGAACATGGAACTGCTATTGCATTAACTGATAAAGATTTACCACTTGAACTTCCATTTTTAGAAACCTATAGTGCAGGGCCAAATGGAAAAGGACCATTGGCGAATGCAACAGATTGGGTGAATTGTGATTTAGACATCACTTCGAACTCTAATTTAGACCTCACCCCTAGCCCCTCTCCTCTAGGAGAGGGGGATGTAGAACACGGAATAAAGAGTTCTACAAAAAAAGCTGTAAATAGTTATGGTGAAAAAATATTTAATACGGATGCCTCTAGTTGGATAGCTTTAAAAGAATTTGCACGCCAAAATAGAAGTAAACAAACTGAAGCAGAATCAATTTTATGGGAAGCTTTGCGAAATAATAAAATAGGACATAAAGTAAGAAGACAACATGCAATTGAAAACTATATTGCTGATTTTTATTTTGCTGATTGTCAATTAATAATTGAAATTGATGGAGAGTATCATACTGATAAATCTCAACTTGAATATGACAATTCAAGAACATCTATTTTAAATGAAATAGGATTCTCTGTATTACGATTTACAAATGATGAAGTAGTAAATTATTCTGAAAATGTAATCGCAAAAATCACATCAAAGATTAACGAGCTATCTCATCCCTCTCCTAAAGGAGAGGGAAAGAGGGTGAGGTCTCATTTTCTACGTGAAACAGATACCATGCCAGGTTATGCAGGATCAAGTTGGTATTATTTGCGTTATATGGATCCACATAATTCTGAAACTTTTTGTGATAAAAAAATCAGTGATTATTGGAACCAAGTAGATGTTTATATTGGTGGTGCAGAACATGCTGTAGGACATTTATTATATTCAAGAATGTGGTGCAAAACCTTGCACGATTTAGGTTTTATCAGTTATGATGAACCTTATAAGAAATTGATTAATCAAGGAATGATTGGAGGGAGTAGTCGATTTGTTTATAGAATAAAAAATACAAATCAATTTGTTTCAAAAGGATTAAAAGAAAATTATGATACAAATGAAATTCATGTTGATGTTACCATTGTAGATGGATATGAATTAGATTTAGAGGCATTTAAAAAAATAAAAAACAATGAATATGCAAATGCAGCATTCATTTTAGAAGATGGGAAATATATTTGTGGTGAAGCATTTGAAAAAATGTCTAAATCAAAATACAATGTAGTCAACCCAGATGATATTATTGAACAATATGGTGCTGACACCTTTAGAATGTATGAAATGTTTTTAGGCCCTTTAGAAATGAGTAAACCGTGGGACACCAAAGGTATAGAAGGGGTACATCGTTTCTTGAAAAAATTCTGGCGTTTGTTTGTAAACGACAATTCTTCCCTTCTTGAGGAGGGATTGAGGGAGGTGTCTTCAATTGTTACAAACGAAGTTGCCACAAAAGAAGAATTAAAAAGCTTACATAAACACATCAAAAAAATACAACACGATATTGAAAATTTTGCATTCAATACATCAGTGAGTCAGTTCATGATTATTACGAATGAGTTGAGCACGTTGAATTGTCATAAACGTGAAAGTTTAGAACAAGTGTTAATTACATTAGTTCCTTTTGCACCTCATATTGCTGAGGAGTTGTGGAGTATTATTGGAAATAAAACTTCTATTTTAGATGCCCAATTCCCAATATTAGATGAAAGCTTGTTAGTTGAAAATACATTCAATTATCCAGTGGCTATTTTAGGGAAATCCCGTACAGAAATGGAGTTTGCTTTAGATGCTACACAAGATGATATTCAAATGCAAGTTTTAGCCAATGAAATTGTTCAAAAATGGATGGATAATAAACCTCTTAAGAAATTTATTTTTGTAAAAGGTAAAATGATAAATGTAGTTGTATAATATTTTTTAACGTAGACAGCGCTTAAAGTACTAACTACGTTATTTAAAAAAGTGAAATCTTTGTGAAAATTATTTAGCATTCAGTTTTGTTGTGTAATTTTCAGTTTTTATGAGTTATTCTATCAAACGCATTTTGCTTTCTAGCACTGTAATATTTACAGCGAATTTTGCTTTTGCACAAACGATTATCAAAGGCGAAATAAAAGATTTTGCCAATAATCAAAATATGGGCAATGTAAACATTAGAAATATTTACACCCTAAAAGGAATGACTACAATTGATGATGGCAAGTTTGAAATTGTGGTTAAAAAAGGTGAATTAGTTGAGTTTTCTAAAGTAGGATACCAAACTTTACGCATCCGAATTAAGAATGAAAAAGAACCAAGTTATTATAATTTAATTATGAGTAAAGTATCTATTATACTCAGAGAAGTAGATATAAAAGGCAAACCTATTGATTTTAAAAAAGACAGTGTGAAATTTAGAGAATCCTATGATTTGGTATTGCGTAAACCCAAAAAAGAGGAAATAGACATGCGGAGTATGCCTTTGGCTATGTTAAGTAAAAAAAACAGGCAAGAGTGGGCTTTTCAAGAAATGTATGCTTCTTGGGAACAAGAAAAATATATTGATTTTGTGTTTAACGACAAATTAGTGCATAAAATCACCTATTTAGAAAATGAAGATCTTGCTTTTTTTATAAAAAGATATCGACCTAGCTATGCCTTTTTACGAAGTGCCAGTGAGTATGAGTTTTTAGATTATATTAAACAATGTTATTACCTTTTTAAAACTAAAAAATAATTTAATGCATAAAAAAAGAGTCCAAAATTTGGACTCTTTTTTATTCATTTTCTTTTTTTAATTATCGAATGATGGTAACATCGCCTTTAAACATTTTAGTAGGACCATCAGGCATCGCTAATTTAATTAAATAATAGTAAACTCCCGGGTCTTGATTTACTCCTTTAAATGTACCATTCCAACCTCTGTTGTCATTTGCATTAAATACTTCTTGACCCCATCTATTCAATACTCTAAATTCTTGAACTTTTTGGAAAGTCAAATTCGCAACTTTGAATAAATCATTGTTTCCATCACCATTAGGTGTAAATGCAGAAGGAACAAATAAGTTATCTTGGTAATCAACATTTATTTTAATACTATCTTTTGTGCCACAACCAAACTGGTTTATACCATATACGGTATACATTGTAGGTTCTTGTGGAGATACTAATGTGTTTGATACATTCGGATTGCCAGTACCCCATACTGGACTCCAATTATAAACTTGAGCACCGGTGGCAATTAAATTCACTTCTTGCAAATATTTGATCGTGATAGAATCTCCATTTAAAATAGAAACCGTTGGAGTTGGATTAAGAGTAATGTGCACAAAATCTGTATCAATACAATTATACGTATCAATTCTAACACATGCAAACAAAGAATCGGCATAAGAAAGTGGAGTAATTACAGGACTAACACAATTCACACAACTTAAAGCACTGGTGCTAAAATTAACCGCATTGAACCAAACAAAATTTTGTGCTGGCGCATTTCCTGAACCATAAGCCGTAGCATTAAAGCCATCTCCTAAACAAAGCGTTGTATCGGATGGTGAAACATATAAATCATGAACAGATAATGTTACAGTAACAGAATCATGCACTTCACATTTATTGCCACCAGTTGTGTAAACATGATATGTTTTACCAACTTCAACATAAGCGGTGGTAGTATTAGCTGTTGAATCAAAAACAAGTGTTCCTGGAGTCCATCTATAAGGCCATGTTTTTACTGGAATATCGCAAATAGAAAATGTCATATTCATTCTATAAGTACCAGCAGCAGGTGAAGTTCCTGTTGCTAAAGCCCCTGAAGGCAAATTAGGCAAATCACATCCGCTATTTGGATGAAATTGAGAGATATATTGGCTTGTTGCTACACCAGGGAAATAAGCAATTTCGTCACTTCCACCAGGGAATGTATTATTAAAATAGCATATTTCAACTACTAAATTTTGAGTGCCATCCCAAAGGAATGGAGTATTTAAATTGAATGTGTTTACTCCAGCAACAGTGTTATAATTGCCATTAGAATAAACTAGTTTCATATCTTGTTGAGGAATGAATGTGTTAATCGCATTTAACGGAGTACAACCCATTTTAATATTCATATTGTATGCATTAGTACTATTTTTATTAATAATATTAAATGCAATAGCATCAATTTTTCCTTTTAAAACGCCTAAAGCATTTAAGTCAGCCACAGTATAAAGCATTTGAGTTCTTTCCCCCATATTTGATCCAAATGGAGTGATACTAGCTACTGTATTTACACCCGTATTAATCGCATATTGATTATAAGGTGCTATGCAGTTTACATTTTCTTCACCACATTCGTAAACAGGAACAGTCCCAAATGGAGTAGCTGAAAGTGTTATTAAACCTGGTTCGCATAATACCATTGGAGAAGCAGTTGCATCAACAGAATTTGAATTATCTACAATTATTTGAACAGTATCTTTTGTCACACAATTTGGATTAGCTGTAGAAACAGTAACAACAAAATCTGTATTTGATGGAACACCTGCCGAATAAGGGTTTTGTATCGTATTATTTGATAAAGATGCACTAGGAGACCAACTGTAATTAAATACACCCGACTCACAATAGTTAAATCTTGTATTTGGTCTAACTGAGCCTATTAATGGAGTTGATGCTGTTAAATTACAACCATTTGGATTGGTTGAATATTGTGCTTGTTGCAAAACAGTATTGCTCGGAGTGTTTGAACTCACTAAAATATTTGTGGTAAAATTAAATGGATCTGCATTATAACATACTTCTACTACTAAATTGGTTAAACCATCCCAATAATATCCTTCTCCTTGAATTATACTAGGATTTGAAGCTGTAGTGAAAACATGTGAGCGCCAACCGGGTGTATTATTGAAATATTTTGAAATAGCATAAACTTGACTCAAACCTCCTAAAAATCCTGTAACAGTACTTAAGGCAGTATCGCTTGTGCAACCCATACTAATTTTCATATTTCTTAACGTATCACTTCCTGTAGAAGCGACATTCCAACCAATTGATTTTAAATTTCCAGAGTTTATACCTGCTGCACGTAATTCAGCTGCTGTATATAAAAATTGAATTTTATAAGCTGATTCAAAATCTGTGTAATAAGGTGAATATTGACCTTGTTGAATATTTCCTGAACCAATTGTTTTTACAACCGGCGTTCCATTACATTGAAAAGCAGACAATCCACATGGCATCGCTGATGCGTTGGTAAATAATTGAAACGGATAATTTGGACACACATTATAATCAGAAGATAACGCATTTAATTTTGCCCGAATACCACTGACAATTACAATTGTAGAGTCTCTGTAAGTACACCCATTATCATCTCTGTAAAACAAAAAGTATTCTTGGGTATTTAAAGTAGATGAAATTGGATTAAAGGCAGTAGAATCTGATAACTTTGTAGCTGGTCTCCAACGAATGATTGGATTTAATTGAGCAGTAGAAACAGTTGCTGCTAAAGCAATTGAATCGTTCGCACAAATAATTTGATCAGGACCTGCATCTACAATTAATGTACCTGGATGCACTACAATAGTTACTGTATCTTTTACTTTACAAGTAATTCCTGCTGGAGGATTTAATGCTGTTACCACATAAGTGGTAGTAGCAGTTGGCGCCGCCTTAGGTTTCATAACGGATAATGAAGATAAACCTAAATTGGTCGTTCCTCCGTTAATATCTGTCCATGACCATTGACTGATACCAAAAGGTGCTGTTACTTGAAATTGTACAGAATCTGCACCAATACAATAATTTAAATCAGGACCAGCATCTACCCCTGGCAATACTTTAATTTGTACTACACAATAAGATTTTAATACAATGGGTTGTGCAACAGTACAAGTTGAATCCATAAATTGAATAATCAACGTATGATTTCCAATTTGAGCTGCAGTAGGAGTCCAGTTAAATGTACCTGTTACTGGATTTCCACCACCAATTGGATTAGAAGTATAAGTAGAACCGATACATGAAATTGCATTATTTGCAGAAGTTAATATTTGATTACTTCCTGAGTTACTTATACCTTTTACATCAAATGACATGGGCGAACCAGGACAAACCGTTAATTGAATAGGATTCGGATTAGCCATATATGCACCCTGTAAATTCAATAATTGATAATTTTGAGTCAAATTGGGATCAGATGGAGGGGCAGCAGCACAGTTTAATACATTAATTTGTACATCACGCATCACATAACCCACAGTATCTCCCGTGTTGGGGTCAATATCAAAACACTTAAATGCCATTACATACGTATTAATCGTATTTGGAGTAAATGTTGCAGTTCCTGAAACGGGATCTACTACAAATCCGCCAGGTGCAGAAGCCCCAAAGGGATTTGCTAGGCTACTTGTACCCCACCAAAGTACAGGGAGTGTCGGAGTATTAAGTGGTGTTTGAGAAACAAAATATAAAGAGTCTAAATCAGGGTCAACAGGACCATTTAAATAGGTTTTAGGTTGATTAACACAAACGTAAGGAATTGGTTTGATGGATAATCTTGGTGAATTATTGATTGCTCTAGCTACATTATTTAATCCGGCAGAAATGGTTAATGACAATGCACCAGGATTTAACGTTGTTATATTTGTTGAAATATTTGAAATAGCATTATTTCTACAACAAAGTTCATATTCAAAAATCCAATCTGTACATGCCATTGGTAAAGTTACATCAGCTGTAAATTCCCACTCTTCATATCCAGGAAAAACACTGTTAGCATCTACGCACCAGTTATTTACTGTAGGGCATAAATCACCATAAATTTTATTTGTATTATTTCCAGTAGTATCTACATTGATTGAAATATTTTGATTGCAAGATGCCGATTTTACAGTAATTTGTTCAGGATTAAACAAACCTGAATTTCCTGGCTTACAATCTCTATATAAAATTAAATGCACTTTATATTTTAAAGGGGAAAGGTATTCGTAGTACAAATCAGCAGCAGCAACGTGTGTTGCAGAAACTTTATTCACAAAAAAAGTAAGCATTAACGCTACAATTAGAAACTGGAAAAGTTTTTTCATTTTAATCTCTCTATTTTGGGTTAAAAATAGGTTATTTATTTTAATTAATAAAATTTTCACCTATTGTAAAGACGAAAATTATTCTTAGCTGGTTGGGGAAATACATATATAATTATTTGTCATACAATTGTCATTTTTAATTCATTATTTTTTGGGTATTTAAAAGATTAATTAGTACTTTTATTCAATATGACTTCAGCATTGATAGCAGGGTTGGCTTTTGGTTTGTTTATGGCTATTTCGGTAGGCCCTACCATTTTTGCTATTCTTAAATACAGTATCAGTTATGGTTGGAAAGCAGGCATGAGCTTTGTTATTGGGGTTTCATTGAGTGATATTATTTATGTCCTTTTAGCCAATCAAGCATCGGGTTGGCTTTCTAGCTTACTTTCTCATGAAAAAGTAATTGGTTATTTTGGTTCTTCTGTTTTTATTATTATTGGATTATATGGATTTTTGAAAAAAATAAAAGTGACTCGAAACAAACAAGATATGGCTACGGTTACTAATCGGGATTATTGGAAAATTTTTTCCAGCGGTTTTATACTCAACAGTTTCAATCCAGGTATTATTTTAACTTGGATTACCTCCGTTGCAGCCATTTCCAATATGACGAATTCGTATAGAATCATTTTTTTTGGAAGTTGTTTAAGTCTTATTTTAGGTTTCGATTTCTTAAAAGTCTTTTTAGCACAAGCTATTCGATCCTCTTTAACACCTCGAAACATTGTGTACCTCAACCGAATTTCGGCCATTTGCATGTTTGGAATAGGCCTATTTTTATTTATTAAAATTGCCTTTAATATTAAATTAGGTGGATTTTAATATAGATATGAGTTTTGAGATATGAGATTTAAGATCTATATTTCTACCTTAAAATGACTTACTATTAATGCCGATTA
>CANHNT010000039.1 GCA_947461985.1 Bacteroidota bacterium
ACCATGGGTTATGGGATATGATATGCGACCTTTAGATACACTCAATGAAAAACAAAAAGTTTTCAGCGAAGCTGTTGAAAATAATTGGCTCTTGTTTTTTGAACACGACCGAGTTAATGAGTTAGGCAGCTTGCAACAAACAGAAAAAGGAGCCCGACTGAACGAACTCCTTTTACTAAAAGATTTATAATAAACCCTCCTTTGGAGGGCAGGGAGGCTTCTTAAGCTCCTATTTCTACTAATTCAATATCGAACGTTAAATCTTTACCAGCTAAATGGTGGTTGCCATCTAAAACGATTGTTGTTTCTTTTACTTCAATAATTTCAACGGGTAAGGTATTTCCTTCTTGGTCGTGCATTTCTAGCATCATACCTGCTTCTGGTTCGCCCATTTCGGCAGGAATTTGCGCTCTGTCGAATTCAAAAACCATTTGGTCGTTTTTAGGACCATACGCTTCCATAAAAGGAATGTTTACAGTTTTCTTTTCGCCCACAGTCATATCTAAGACTCCGTTATCAAATCCAGCGATTACCATACCGGCACCTGCTGTAAATTCTAAAGGCTCTCTTCCTTCTGAGCTGTCGAACATTGTGCCATCTGCAGTTAATGTTCCTTTATAATGTACTTTTACTACATCACCTTTTTTTACTTGAGACATATCATTTTTTTAGGTTGCAAATATAGTGAAATAGTTTTGAGTGTTAAATTTTAAGTTCATTGTTCTACAAACCATCCATTAACGTATACAGTTTAATGGTAGTATTCCCGAATAGCGGAACAGGCGCCGTTGTCGATAATTAAAGATTCTGGCCTCGACCCCAAAAAATAAACACTCATTTTGAAACCTTGTTATTGGTTTAAAACGGAATTGCTATAACTTCGCTTTGCTAAAAAATAAAACACCGTGTCATACGAATCAATTTCAGTTTTTGATATTTTTAAAATAGGGATAGGACCTAGTAGTTCGCATACGCTTGGACCTTGGAGAGCTTCTTTGTTATTTATTGCCAATCAAAAAAAACAAGGACGGTTTGATGCAATCAAAAAAATAAGTGTGTTGCTTTATGGGTCTTTGGCAAAAACGGGTATAGGACATGGCACCGATATTGCGGTTTTGTTGGGTTTGTGTGGCGAAAATCCTGTTACGTTTGATGTAGAGAAAATAGACTCTACCATTGCAGCAATAAATGAAACACAGGAGTTAAAATTAAATGGAGAACGCGTTTTACATTTTAATCCAAAAGCAGAAGTGGTGTTTTTAATGGAGGAAAGTTTGCCTTTTCATCCGAATGGAATGACGTTTTTAGTAGAATATGAAAATGGTGAAACCCTTGCCGACACCTACTACTCGATTGGTGGTGGTTTTGTGGTGAAAGAAGAAAAAGAATCCTTGAATTTATCAACTGTTCAATTGCCTTTTCCGATTGATAAATCGTCGGATATTTTGCATTGGTGCATGAAAACTGGTTTCAGCATTGCTGAGGTGGTGATGGAAAATGAACTTGCTTGGAGAAGTGAAGCAGAAACTAAGCAAGGTATTTTAGCTATTTGGAATGTGATGAAAGCATGCATTTTTAGGGGTGCACATCGGGAAGGCATTTTGCCAGGTGGTTTAAAAGTTTCGAGACGAGCTGCAGCATTGAACAAAAAATTAATTAAAGATGGTAGTTATACCAATTACGATGAATGGATTGCTTGCATTCAGCAAGGAGGTATGCAGTTTCAATATATTTTAGATTGGGTGAGTTGTTTTGCCTTGGCAGTAAATGAAGAAAATGCCTCGTTTAGCCGAGTAGTAACAGCACCCACCAATGGCGCTGCAGGGGTCATTCCGGCGGTGTTGAGCTATTACATTATATTTTGTAATGGCAATGAGGATGAAAAAATAATTCGTTTTTTATTAGTAGCCTCTGAAATAGGTTGTTTGTTTAAAAAAGGAGCGACCATTTCGGCAGCGATGGGTGGTTGTCAGGCTGAAATTGGTGTGAGCAGTGCCATGGCAGCAGCAGCCTTGTGTGAAGCCTTGGGTGGCACACCTAACCAAACGTTGCAAGCAGCCGAAATTGCAATGGAACATCATTTGGGATTAACGTGTGATCCGGTGGGTGGCTTAGTACAAATACCATGCATTGAACGAAATACGATGGGTGCTATCAAAGCCATTACAGCTGCACAATTGGCGTTGCAAGGCAATCCGTTTGATGCAAAAGTAAGCTTAGACAATGTAGTAAAAACAATGTGGCAAACGGCACAAGACATGAACCATAAGTATAAAGAAACGAGCGATGGGGGCTTAGCCATTAATATTCCGATTAGCTTGCCTGAGTGTTAAATTATTCAATTGAACTAGAAACTCGGTTGAACAATAGACTCAACATAAATGATATTGAAAATAAAATGTAGTTTCAGTTTGTAATAAAAGCACTTTTAAAATTGAATTAAAAATATATTTAATCCAATTAGCAAATATTTATCTGCACAATTTTAATACATTTCGATTTATTATTTACTTTTATATTCTAAAGAAATAAATATAATGACAAACAATGCAAACGGGTACGTAAACACCGAAATTGAACATGGTATCGCTACGGTAGAATTTTTTCACCCATCAAGCAATTCGCTACCAGCTTCTATTTTAAGCAATTTAGCCATCGCAATAGACAAAATGGGTCAAGATGAACGAGTAAAAGTTATCGTTTTAAAATCGGCAGGCAAAGGTGCATTTTGTGCCGGCGCAAGTTTTGATGAATTAATCGCTATCACAAACGAAGCAGAAGGGAAAAAATTCTTTTCAGGTTTTGCGTTGGTTATAAATGCCATTAGAAAATCACACAAATTCGTAATTGGTCGTGTGCAAGGCAAAGCTGTAGGCGGTGGAGTTGGTTTAGCTGCTGCTTGCGATTATACCATTGCAACTGATGAATCTTCTATAAAATTAAGTGAATTAGCAGTGGGCATTGGGCCATTTGTAGTAGGGCCAGCCGTTGAGCGCAAATTAGGAACTTCTTGTTTTTCACAATTAGCGATTGATGCAACTGAATGGCGCAGTGCCGAGTGGGCAAAAAAACATTCTTTATATTGTGAAATTCATAAATCAACGGAAGAGGTAGACGATGCAGTTGCTCGTTTAGCAAACAAATTAGCACACAGTAACCCTGAAGCAATGGCAGATTTGAAAAAAATATTTTGGGCAGGCACTGAAAATTGGGATACTTTATTAAACGAACGAGCTGCATTAAGTGGAAAATTAGTTTTAAGCTCATTTACAAGAAATGCAATTGAGCAATTTAAAAAGAAATAAACATCTCTGATAACTAAATAAAAAAACGGCATTCAAAATTGAATGCCGTTTTAATTTCTATATTATTAAATTATTTTTTTGCATTTTTAGCTTCGATGCTTAACGTGGCATGAGGCACAGCACGTAAACGAGCTTTATCAATTAATTTTCCTGTATCCCGACAAATGCCATAGGTTTTATTCTCAATTCTCACTAAAGCTTGCTCCAAATGAGAAATAAATGCAACCTGACGACCTGCTAACTGATTAAATTGTTCTCTATCCATAGAAGCACTACCGTCTTCCATATTTTGATATTTATTTTCTGTATCATCAGTACCGCTTTCGTCTTTTCGCATAATTACACCTTGTAAATATTGCAATTCGGCTTTTGCTGTGTCTAATTTTCGCTCAATAATTTCTCTAAATTCTTGTAAATCATCGTCACTGTATCTATAACTCGTTTTAGAATCATCTGGAACCATATCTAATATTGATCTTGTATATTCTACATCTACTTTTTTAACATCTCCAAAATCATTATTTTTTCTTTTTAAGTCGGCTGTTTTTCTATGCGCAATTACTTTTCCTGAATCATTTTTTAAATTGGCAACACCAAATGTTGTTGTTTTAAAAACGTCTGATTTTTTAGGAATAGAATTGTTAGCAATTACCGTTTTAGTTGGTGCTGCTTTTGCAGGTTTTGATGCTTTTGCAGGTTTTGCAGGTTTTTCAGGTTTTTCAACCTTAACAGCGCCTTTTTTATCTACCACATTTGGAGTCACTTTCACCGGTTCTTTTTTTACCATAGGTTTAGATTCGGCTTTTATAATAGCCTTTTTTGCAACTGGTTTTGATACAGCCTTTGATACTGCTTTTTTAACCGCAGGTTTTACTGCAGCTTTTTTAACCACAGGTTTTGCTACAGCTTTTTTAACCGCAGGTTTTACTGCAGCTTTTTTAACCACAGGTTTTGCTACAGCTTTTTTAACCGCAGGTTTTACTGTAGCTTTTTTAACCACAGGTTTTATTGCAGCTTTTTTAACCACAGGTTTTGCTACAGCTTTTTTAACCACAGGTTTTACTGCAGCTTTTTTAACCACAGGTTTTGCTACAGCCTTTTTAACCACAGGTTTTGCTACAGCCTTTTTAACCACAGGTTTTGCTACAGCTTTTTTGGGAGCTGATTTTGATGCTACCTTGGCTGCTGCCTTTTTTACAACTGGTTTAGCTGCTGGTTTTGCGGTTGGTTTTTTAGAAGCTGATTTTGCCACTACTTTTATTGTTTTTTTAGCTTCTACTTTTTTAGGAGCTGATTTTTTTGTAGCCATAAAGAAGTTTAATTTTTATTTATTAATACTTTTAGTTGTTGGTTATTGACTTCTATTTCAGTACCATCAACTATTTCTGTCGAAAATTTAAGATTATTTGCTAAAATTTCCTTGCAAATATAGTAATTATAATTATCCAAAGCTGATTTTAACAATTCGTTCATTTCAATGGTCACATTTATTCTATCTGTTAAGGCAAAATCACTGTCTTTTCTGATTTTTTGAATCCGATTGACAAATTCACGAGCTAAACCTTCTTCTTCTAGCTCTTTGGTGATAGAAATATCTAATGCAACTGTTAAAATTCCTTTGCTGGCTACCAATAATCCTGGAATATCGTCTGAGGTAATTTCAACGTCTGCTGAAGTGATTTCAACTGATTGGCCTTCCACATGAATATGAATAGCACCATTTTTCTCAATTTCTACAATTTCAGCAGCCCCAAATTTGCCAATTTCGGCAGCCACCGCTTTCATTAAAGGTCCCATTTTAGCACCTAATGTTTTAAAATTGGCTTTAATTTTTTTCTTTATTATGTCATTATCGCCTGCTATATATTCAATTTCTTTTATATTCACTTCGCTTTTTATAATATCTGCTATTGAATCAATATCAAATTGTAAACTTGGATCAACTAATGGCACAATCGCTTTTTGTAGTGGCTGGCGCACCTTAATATTTGCTTTTTTTCGAAGTGATAATAATAACGAACAGGCATCTTGTGCTATTTGCATTCGTTTTTCTAATCCTTCATTGATGTCATCAGGAATTACAGTAGGAAAATTAGCTAAATGAACCGAGCTGTAACTTTCTCTTTTTGTAACTGTATTTAAATTATTAAACAACCAATCACTAAAGAAAGGCGAAATAGGTGCGATTAATTTACACAATATCTCCAAACATTCATACAGTGTTTGATAGGCTGCAATTTTATCTTGCTCATATTCTCCTTTCCAAAAACGACGACGACACAAACGAACATACCAGTTACTTAAATTAGAATCTACAAACTCGTCTATCAAACGACCAGCCTTTGTTGGCTCATAATCATTCATGTTTTCTTGCACATTTTTGATTAAGCTATTTAATGATGAAATAATCCATTGGTCTATTTCTGGACGTTCATTAATTGGAATAAATTTTTCTGCGAATGAGAACCCATCTACATTGGCATACAATGCAAAAAAGGTGTAGGTGTTATAAAGTGTATTAAATAATTTACGTTGACTCTCCTCTATTCCTTTACTATCAAACTTTAAGCTATCCCAAGGAGAAGCGTTTGTAACTAAGTACCAACGAGTTGCATCGGCACCATATTTATTAATGGTTTCAAAAGGATCTACCACATTGCCTAAACGCTTACTCATTTTGTTTCCTTTAGCATCTAAAACTAAGCCGTTTGAAACAACTGTTTTATAAGCCACAGAATCAAATAATAAAACGCCTAAAGCATGCAAGGTATAAAACCAACCACGAGTTTGGTCAACACCTTCAGCAATAAAATCGGCTGGGAAGTTTTGAGGAGTTGGCAGTCCTGTATTGCTGTCAACAGACATCTGACTACTGACAACACTAAAAGGATAATGATTTTGAGCATAAGGCATAGCACCACTATCGAACCAAACATCTATTAAATCTGGCTCACGGAACATTTTTTGTCCTGTTGGTGATTTTAAAATTACATTGTCAATATATGGTTTATGCACGTCTTTCAAATCTTTTTCAGGACTTTCTTCGTGCATCATTGCTTTTATTTCTTCAATACTTCCACAACAAACTTCCTCTGTTCCATCTTCACTTCTCCAAACAGGCAAAGGTGTTCCCCAATAGCGACTTCTACTTAAATTCCAATCCACCATATTTTCAAGCCAATTGCCAAAACGACCTTCACCGGTTGCTTTTGGTTTCCAATTGATGGTTTTGTTTAATTCAATCATTCTATCTTTTACGGCAGTGGTTTTAATGAACCATGCATCTAAAGGATAGTAAATAATGGGTTTGTCGGTTCTCCAACAATGTGGATAGCTGTGTTCGTATTTTTCTACCTTAAACGCTTGTCCACGTTTTTTTAAATCAATTGAAATATCAACATTTACATCTTGATAGTCCTTTTCGTCTTTATAATTTTTTACATAACGACCACTGTATTCACCCGTTCCATCAATGAATTTTCCTTGTCTGTCTACCAAGGTTAAAATTCCTAAATTGTTTTTTTGACCCACTTTGTAATCATCGGCACCAAAAGCAGGTGCAGTATGTACAATACCTGTCCCATCTTCTGTTGTCACAAAATCACCACAAATTACTTTGAATGGTTTTGCATCAGGTGTTTGCTCAAGAATTTTTTCTAAGGAATTTGATTCAAAAGACAATAATTGCTCGTATACTAAACCTTCTAATTCTGAGCCTTTATACAGACCTAACACTTTGTAAGGAATTATTTTCGATTCAGCTGAATAGCTTTCAAAATCAGCATTTTCTGCTTCTGTTTTGAAATATTTAGGAATTAAATTTTCAGCTAAAATAACAAATTGTAATTCGTGTGTATAAGGATTAAATGTTTTTACTAAACAGTAATTAATATTTGGACCAACGGTCAATCCTAAATTAGATGGCAAGGTCCATGGAGTGGTTGTCCAAGCCATTAGGCCTCCCTGCCCTCCAAAGGAGGGTTCATGGAAATGTTGATTAATTTTTTGAAAAATATCAATAGCCGTTTTGTGTTCTGCATTAGTCCCTCCTTTGGAGGGGTTGGGGAGGCTGAAAAGCACCGTAGCACTCGTATCTTTCACATCTTTATAGCAACCTGGTTGGTTTAATTCGTGCGAACTTAAACCTGTTCCTGCAGCTGGGCTATAGGGTTGAATAGAGACAGATTTGTATAAATATCCTTTTGTATGCAAGGTTTTTAAACACCACCAAAGACTTTCTATGTATTCGTTTTCGTAGGTAACATAAGGTTTACTAAGATCAACCCAATAACCCATTTTAGTAGTTATTTCGTCCCATTTATCTTTAAAACGACCAACTGCCTCACGACATTTTGCATTGTATTCTTCAACCGTTATTTTTTTGCCAATATCCTCTTTCGTGATGCCTAATTCTTTCTCAACACCTAATTCTACAGGCAACCCATGGGTATCCCAACCCGCTTTACGATTTACTTGAAACCCTTGCATAGTCTTGTATCGACACACCATATCCTTTAGCGTACGAGAAATTACATGGTGAATACCAGGCATTCCATTTGCAGATGGGGGCCCTTCATAAAACACAAATGAATCTTTCCCATCCCGGTTTTCGATGCTTTTTTCAAACGTATTTTCTTCCTTCCAACGAGCTAAAATTTCAGTTTCGAGCGTTGGCATGTGTAATTGCTTAGGTATGTAGTATTTATTATCAGACATAAATTTTCAGTAAAAATGTGTGCAAAGGTAAGGCTAAATAGTTAATTTGGTAATTTGGTGATATGATGATGATTTTCTTTTAAATTTTGTTCAAATTTCCTTAAATACCAATTTACATTCTTATTACAGCTATTGAAAGTAGTAGTTACATAATTTAAACAAATCCTTTTTAGAAGAAAATCGAAAATTAGCCTATCGTTTTATTTACATAATTGAATTAATTAGTTTGATAAAAATAAATTTACTCCTCTTCAAAATAAGCAATAATATGTTGCTTCAAAAGGAGTTCTTGTTTTAGTAAACTTTCGGCAGGTGGGTTTTCTACGAGTTTGTAGTGTGGCCAGCCCTCTTTATCGTGTCCATCGTATTCGTAATAGCCACTTTGAGCCAACAGGGAACACGTGGCAATATGCATTAAATCTTGTTTTTGCTCTTTCGTAAATTCTTTTTGAGGTAAATCGCCCAATTCATTAATGCCTATCAAATAAAGAATAGCTTCCATATCGGGTTTTTTACCAAATCGTTCTAAAAACATGACTTCAATGCCAGTCCATTTTTCTCTAAATTCAACTTCTTCTAATAAATTCATTTGGCAAAAATAAGGGGTTTAATTTTTTCATCTCTAATAAAAAAAGTAATTTTCATTTTTATATAAAATTCTCACATTGAAAAAATATTTATTCCTCCTCTTATTTTTCTGCAATTCTAACTTATTTGCACAATATGCATTTGAAATGAAAATCGATTTTGCTGTTCGTGTAAACAACAATGATGATTTATTTTCTATCAGTGGTACTTTGCTTTCTGGACGAGTAGAAAAAGGAAAAACGTATTATGCTGAAAATGGTTCGAAAATTGAAGTCAATAATATTATTTCTCAAAAAACAGGTACCACAAGCCCTGTAGCCAATTCACCTGAAGGAGTTGCATTGGCTATCACCTGCAAAAATTATAATATTGAACGCGGAGAAGTTTTAAAATGCGTTTCTTCTAAATCGGCTTATTATGGCAACAACACTGGTTTTAATCCTGGAAAAATGAAAGAAGGTGAATTGTATTGCAAAATAAATGGCAGAATGTATACCTCATTTCAAGTAAGCAAACCTGTATTGATAAAGGATGTTGATGTGTTGGATATGTTTTTTCAGGCAGAAGACAAATCGGTTATTTGGTTGCAACTCAATAATTTTTCAGAAATAAATAACATTCCGCATACAGCCAAATCAGATACCAGCGTTAAAGAACGTGCTTTTGTTTGCAAAATGGCTTATTTGCCAAGCGGCTATAAACCATCTGATGGGGCAAATAATTATGTTGGCTATGAAGATGTAAAAGGAAATGCAGGAATTGTGGTCGTTTATTTAGACAAATACAATAAAAAAATTGCACTTTCTTTTTCAGGTATTTTAAGAGCAAACTCAAAAATGCAAACCGAAAAACCCAATGCTGGTTTATTTTATATAACCGAAGGAAAAATAGATAATTTAAGTTGGGACGCGTTTTAATTATTAATTGTAAATTATCAATTATTAATATTTTTAGAATCTATTGAAGCCATTTTCATTGAAATAATTCGTCATTTATCATTCACCATTAATAATTAACCATTATTTTTGCCAAATGATTTTACCAGTTGTCGCATTCGGTCATCCTACTTTACGAAAGGTTTGTGTACCCATTACTAAAGACTTTCCAAATTTAACAGATATTATAAGCAATATGTGGGAAACCGTGTATCACACCAATGGCGTAGGTTTGGCTGCTCCTCAAATCAATCAAGCAATTCGTTTATTTATTGTAGATACTGTACAAATTGTAGAAGGGGCAGATGTGGATGAAAAAGATGACTTTAAAGATGAAAAACCGATTAAAAAAGTATTTATCAATCCAGAAATTATAGAATTAGCAGGGGATGATTGGAAATATAATGAAGGATGTTTAAGCATTCCAAAAGTGAGAGAAGATGTGATGCGTGCTGAAGTAGTAACAATGAAATATCAAGATGAAAATTTTGAATTTCATACCGAAACATTTGATAGAATTACAGCTCGTGTTATTTTGCATGAATTTGATCATATAGAAGGAAAACTATTTATAGATTACCTCAATCCGTTGAAAAAAAGAATGATTAAATCAAAACTTGATGATATCAGCAAAGGCAGAGTGAGAGTTGATTACAGAATGTTATTTCCAAAAAAATAAAATGCCTTTTTGTTCCCACTCCTAAAGGAGAGGTGTAGGGTAAGGTTTAATAATACATAATTTTCTATGCAAAAAAAAACAATGGACGAGTTGGAACGCATGAGTCCGATTGAGTTTAAACAATCTGAAAAATTACCAATTGTAGTTGTGTTGGATGAAGTAAGAAGCATGCACAATGTAGGTTCTGTGTTTCGTACGTCGGATGGTTTTTTAATAGAATCTATTTATTTATGTGGCTTAACCCCTCAACCTCCACACAGAGATATTCAAAAAACAGCGTTAGGTGCTACAGAAACGGTTGCTTGGAAACATGTTACATCTACACAACAAGCCATTGATGAATTGAAACAAAAAGGCTTTACGGTTATTGCCATTGAACAAGTGCACAACAGCATTCCCTTGCATCAATTTAAAATAGACAAATCAAAAAAATACGCCATTGTTTTTGGGCATGAAGTGAATGGTGTGCAAGAAGAAATTATTAATCAATGTGATTTTTCGATAGAAATTCCTCAATTGGGAAGCAAACATTCACTCAACATTTCGGTAAGTGCAGGCATGGTTATTTGGGAAATGGCGAAATGGTATTTGTAGGATGGTTTAAAACTTTAGAAAAGTAAAATAACCCGATAAAAGAAATTATCATCAAAATCTAAACAAACGATTTATTTTCGTACCTTAAATCGAATCATTGTTTCAAAAATATTTTATACTCTTTTTTCTTTTCCCTTTCATTTCGATGAAAATATTTGCACAATCTCCTCAGGCAGATTCTTTGAAACTCAAACAAGAATTTTATTGGAAAACCTTAAAAGAGAAAGAACAAAAAGCAAAAGAAGCGGCTACATCTGGGCATTACAAAGCAGCAGAAACAGTGGTAGTTACG